>JASHUE010000785.1:0-12261 GCA_030040195.1 Streptosporangiaceae bacterium
CTCGAAGACGACCGGGCCGTATGTGACGAGGATCTCAGCCCCGGCCCGCCCGTAGCGCCGTCCGCGCTGTCGCGTGGTGGAGAATGCCTGTTACAACGCGTGTCTGCGGGCGAGCGTTCTGTGTCCGGATGCTCCGGACCGCGCACCCGCCCAGGCCCCGGCTTGGTCTCCCGCATCGCGGCTGGCCGCCGGACCAACTACGCTTACGGCGATGGGGCGTGCGCGGGTCCGCACGCCTGAGCTGCCGGGTGACCCCTCCGGCAGCGGTGAGAAAGCCCGTCAGGAGAACGACCGTGCCGAAGTCCCGCGTCCGAAGCAAGGCGGTCTACACGCCACCGGCCAGGTCAGCCAAGGCCAAGGTCAGCCCTCCGTGGCTGGCTCCGACGATGCTGGGCTGCCTGATTGTCGGCCTTGTCTGGATCGTGCTGTTCTACGTCAGCCAGCAGAAGCTGCCGATCTCGGCCTTCGGGCCTGGGAACCTGGTCATCGGCTTCGGGTTCCTCGTCGCCGGCGTCGTGCTGTCGACCAAGTGGCACTGACCCCTGGGCGCTAGAACAGGTGCCCCTGGTAGAACCCGTAGGTGCCGATCAGTTGGTGGTTTCTGATCACCACCACGGCTATGAAGATCGCTATCATCACCGCCGTCGCGGCGACCTGAACCAGTGTCCGGTTCCGGCGCGGGGCGTAGGCATACGCGGCCGTCAGGAGGCCTCCTGCGACCAGTCCGCCGACGTGCGCCTGCCACGCGATCTGCGGGACGACGAAGCTCAGCACGAGGTTAAGCACGATCAGCATGACCACAGGCCGGGAGTCGGCCCGGATCCGCTTGGCCAGCACGAACCAGGCGCCGAACAAGCCGAAGATCGCGCCGGAGGCGCCCGCGGCATACTCGTACGGCACCAGGCAGTAGATCAGGATTGATCCGGCGATCCCGCTTACCAGGTAGACGGACAGGAAGCGCACCGCGCCGAGCATCCGCTCCACCGCGGGCCCGACTATGAACAGCGCCCACATGTTGAATGCGATGTCGAGGAAGCCGAGGTAGCCGACCCCCGCGGGCGGAAGGAAGGCGCTGGTAATGAGCCGGTACCACTGGCCGAAGACGACTCCCACATACGGACCGCCGCTGTAAAGCCGGCCGGCGCCCACCATCTCCCAGTCGTAACCGAGCTGGGCGTGCGCCAGCTCGATCACGTAGAGCACGATGTTCAGCACGATGAGGGTCTGGGTCACCCTGGGGGTGCCCGCAACCCGGCCCCCGAACCGGCCGGTGGCGTGCCGGACGCCCCGGTTTCCCTCCCTGATGCACTCGACGCACTGGTGTCCGACGGCTGCGGGGCGCAGGCAGTCAGGGCAGGCAGGCCGGCCGCACCTGACACAGGACACATATGTCTGCCGACCCGGATGCCGGAAGCACGTCGGGGCCGGAGGAGCCGTTTGGCCGGTTTCGGGGGGCGTGGCCATGGTCTTTCGCTTTCCTGCTAACTGTCGCTTTGCCCGATCTCAACCGACTCGAGCACGACGTCCTGCACCGGCCGGTCGCCGCGGCTGGTCTGTACCCGGCTGATCTCATCGACGACGTCGCTGCCCTCGGTGACCTCGCCGAAGATCGTGTGCTTGCCGTTGAGCCAGGGCGTGGGCACGGTGGTGATGAAGAACTGCGATCCGTTGGTGCCCGGACCCGCGTTGGCCATGGCCAGCAGATACGGCCGGTCGAACGACAGGTCGGGGTGGAATTCGTCAGCGAACTTGTACCCGGGACCGCCCGTCCCGGTACCGAGGGGGTCTCCGCCCTGGATCATGAAGTCAGGGATGACCCGGTGGAAGATCGTGCCGTCATACAGCTTCGACTGACCCTTCTGGCGGGTTGCCGGGTTTGTCCACTCCCTCGTTCCCTCGGCGAGCTCCACGAAGTTCCGCACGGTCTTCGGTGCCTGGTCAGGAAATAGCCGGACGACTACAGTCCCGCGGTTGGTCCGCAGCGTCGCGGTCAGCGTGTTAGTCATACCAGGAATCCTGCCACTATCCGCCGACCACCCTGGCCATCCCACCCTGGCAAGCCCGGCCGCGCCGATCGGGCAGGGCTTGCACCTGCGTGATTGACCCCAACAGCCGGGGGAAGAGGTTCGGCGGGAGCGCGATTCACGGGAGGTTCAGTGTCCCCTTCGACCAAGAAGCAGACAGTTAGTAACACCAGCAGGATCAGCAGCCAGGCCAAGAACGTGGCCGCGCAGGCAGTGCCGGCGGCGCGGAACGCTGGCTCGCTGGCGACCCAGCAGGCCGTCCCGCTGGCCAGGAACGTCGGCACGTCGGTGAAGCAGAGTGCCGATACCGCAGTCGCCTGGGCCACGCCGTACGTCGGGGTCGCGCGGCACAAGGCGGCACCGTGGCTGGAGCAGTCCGCGACGACCGTGAGCGAGACCCTCGCGCCGATGATCTCTGACGCGCTCAGGACGGCCGCGCAGAAGATCGACTACGTCGAGCCGAAGCGTCGCCGGAGCAGCAAGACCGTCTGGCTGGCTGGTTCTGTGCTGCTGACGGCGGCCGGCGCGGCGGCAGCGGCGCTCACGCTGTGGCACCGCAACGGCAACGGCTCCGGTTACACCGCGGACACCGCGATGTCCACCAGCCCGGACGCTGCCACCTCCGGGGGCAGCATCAACGACGGATTCGGGCCTGACGACCGGGGCAAGCCGGATGCGGAAGGCAACGGGCACCAGACGATCGTCTGATCCGATCATGCCCAGGCACGCAACGCCCGCGGGTAACTACCGCGCGTAGCGCTAGTGATGTAACTGCCGGATAGCCCTGACCCGGCGCCAGTCCCGTGACATCCGTCATGGCCGCGATAGGACCGGCAGTACATGACGGGAGGCTGGCGGCTGCCTAGCCTGAGACCATGAGCTGGGTTGTGCCGTCATGATCAACGACGCCGACGGCCTGCACGTCTCCGCCCAGTACCGCAGGGCCGCGATCGCGATCGTGATCTTCCTGGTACTGCTCGGCCCCGCGTATCAGACGCTGGTCGCGCACCCGTCCGGCAAGGACTGGGTTCTCATCACCGGGGCCCTGGTCATGTCCGGGCTGAGCGGGTGGCAGCTGAACTTCGCCGACCCCGACGACCCGCGGCAGTCGAACGCCGTCACCGTGATACTGGTGGCGCTTGGAATTAGCCTGTTCGTACTCGGCGGCGATAGATGGCTGGGAGCGCTGGCGGTCGCGGCCGGCATCGGCGGCCGGGTCCGCGGCGGCCGTGGATTCTCGCTCATCGCCCCGTTCCTCTGCACGATCACCGGCGTCGTGGTCGCCACCGTCAATCACTATGACTTCGGCAACGCGGTCGCTGCCGTGGTCATCCCGCCGCTGGCCGGGCTATTCGCCAACAGCGCCGTCCGGCGCGTCGAGGCGATGGAGTCGCTGCGCCGCACGAGGGCCGAACTGGCCAGGGCGGCGGCGGCGGAGGAGCGGCTGCGGATCGCGCGGGACCTGCACGACCTGCTCGGGCACTCGCTGTCGCTCATCACGATCAAGGCCGAGTTGGCGGGCCGTCTCATGCGCGCTGACCCTGACCGGGCGGCCACAGAGATCGCCGAGCTCGAGTCGGTAGCCAGGCAGTCACTGTCGGATGTGCGGGAGGCCGTGGCCGGATTCCGCCAGCCCGACCTGGCCGGCGAGCTCGTCGCGGCCCGTCAGCTACTCGACGCGGCCGGGATCGCAACCGATATCAGCGCGGCGGACACTGCGGGTCTGGCTCGCGACGTCGATTCCGCCCTGGCCTGGGCGGTCCGCGAGGGCGCGACCAACGTGGTCAGGCACTCGCGAGCCACCAAGGTGGCGATCAAGGTCAGCCGTGGCTCCGCCACGGTTGTGGCCGAGATCAGCGACAATGGTCCGGCCGCTCCTGAGGGGAACGAGGCCGGCCCCAGGCTGCCCGCCGCCCGCACTGACGAGCGCGACGGCCGCGCCGTCAGCCGGGCCCGGCCCGTGTTCGGCGGCTCGGGTCTCGCCGGGCTGGCGGAGCGCGTGCGCAGCCTTGGCGGCGAGCTCGCGGCGGGGTCGGTCGAGCCCAAGGGATTCCTGCTTCGCGTGGTCGTGCCGCTGAGCCCGCAGGCATGAGAATGGGCGGATGACAGTGCGGATCATGATTGCGGAGGATCAGACCATGGTCCGCCAGGCGCTCGTCGCGCTGCTGGAACTCGAGCCGGACATCGAGGTGGTCGCGCAGGCCGCGGATGGCGATGAGGCGCTCGCCATGGCCCGGAAGTTCGAGCCGGACGTGGCCGTGCTGGACATCGAGATGCCGGGTCCGAGCGGGATCGAGGTCGCCGGCCGACTCGCCAAGTCCGGGTTCTCGGGCAAGGTGGTCATCGTCACCACGTTCGACCGTCCTGGCTACCTGCGCGCGGCGATGGCCGCCGGAGCCAGCGGGTTCCTGCTCAAGGACGCCCCAGCCGCCGACCTGGCCGCGGCGATCAGGCAGGTCGCCGCCGGCCGGCGGGTCGTCGACCCGGCGCTGGCGGCCGCCGCGCTCGCGCAAGGCGACAGCCCGCTGACCGACCGGGAGACCGAGGTGCTTGCAGCGGCCGCGAGTCACGACGCGATTGCCGACATCGCCAGCAGGCTGCACCTGTCCAACGGCACCGTCCGCAACCACCTGTCCGCCGCGATCCAGAAGCTCGGCGCTCGGAACCGGGCCGAGGCGGTCGAACTCGCGCAGCAGAAGGGCTGGCTGTAACCGACATGCTGCTGGATAGCGTGGTGCGCACGTCGGCCGCCGTGGCCTCGGCGCCGGGCCGGCTGGCCAAGATCGACCACATCGCGCAGCTGCTGCGCAACGTGCCGCCGCCCGAGATCGGCGTGGCGGTCTCTTTCCTGTCCGGCGATCTCACCCAACGGCAGATCGGGGTCGGCTATGCGGCCCTCACCGACCTGATGGGCGGCTTTGGCCAGCCCGGCCTGGCACATCCAGGGCTGGGCCAACCAGCGGCCGCGCCAGAGCTGACCCTGACCGAGACCGACGCCGCCCTCGGCCGGATCGGCGCGCTGGCCGGCCAGGGTTCCCAGGCCGAGCGCCGGAGCCTGCTGGCCGGCTTGCTGAGCCGCGCGACCGAGTCGGAGCGCCAGTTCCTGGTGCGACTGCTCGCCGGAGACCTGCGCCAGGGTGCGCTGGACGGCGTCATGACCGACGCGATCGCCAGGGCGGCGGCAGTACCCGCCGCCGACGTGCGCCGGGCCTACCAGCTCAGCGGTTCGCTGGCCGACGCCGCCGGCGCGGCCCTGGGCGCGGGAGACGGGCAGGCCGCCGCCGCCCTGCGGGCCGTTTCGCTTCAGGTCGGTCGGCCGATCCGCCCGATGCTCGCGGCATCCGAGCCCACGGTGGCGGCCGCGATGGACCGGATCTCGCCGGCTGCGGTGGACTGGAAGATCGACGGAATCCGGGTCCAGGTGCACAGGACCGGGCCGGAGGTGAGGGTCTTCACGAGGACGCTGGACGACATCACCGCGCGGGTGCCCGAGATAGCCGCGGCGGCCATGACGCTGACGGCCTCGGCTGCCGTGCTCGACGGCGAGGCGATCGCGCTGCACCCCGACGGACGGCCGCGGCCCTTCCAGGTCACCTCGGCCCGCGCGGCCAGCCAGGCCGGCGCGGAGCGCGAGAGCGTGCCGCTCACGCTCTTCCTGTTCGACCTGTTGCACCACGACGGCGAGGACCTCATCGATCAGCCTGCCAGCGCGCGGTTCGAGCGCCTTACCGCGGTCGCCCCGCCTGAACTCGTGATCCCTCGGGTCGTGACCGGGGATGTGACGCAGGCGGAGGAGTTCTTCGCCGGGGCGATCGACCGCGGGCACGAGGGGGTCGTCGTCAAGTCCGTGACCGCACCCTACGGGGCGGGCCGGCGGGGCAGCGAGTGGATCAAGGTGAAGCCGCGGCACACGCTCGACCTGATCGTGCTGGCGGCCGAGTGGGGTCATGGCCGCCGCCAGGGCTGGCTGTCCAACCTGCACCTTGGTGCCCGCGACCCGGCCACCGGGACGGCGGTCATGCTCGGCAAGACCTTCAAGGGCCTGACCGACGCGGTGCTGACCTGGCAAACCGAGCGCCTGCTCGAACTGGCCGATCCACCGCAGTCCGCCGACGGCATCCGCCGGGGAGTGGTCCGGGTCCGGCCGCAGTTGGTAGTCGAGATCGCCTTCGACGGGGTGCAGGCCAGCAGCCGCTACCCGGGCGGGGTGACGCTCAGGTTCGCCAGGGTGCTGAGGTACCGGCCGGACAAGAACCCCGCCGAGGCGGACACCATTGACGCGGTGCGTGCGCTGTGGACAGGCGACAGCGCGGACTAGGCGGCTCTCTCCGACCGGCGCCGCGCCGAAGCCGGCCGGAGCGCCAGCATCAGCGTGCCGGTCTTTGTCAGGCTGGTCTTACCTGGCCGCGCGCCGACCGCCCTGGCGGGACACCCTGATCTTGGTCAGGATCCATACGGCCTCGACGCCATCGCGCCAGGTCAGCTTCTTGCCCGCCTCGCGGCTCCTGGCCTTGTACGAAATCGGCACCTCGTACGGGCGGATACCGCGCTTCAGGAGCTTCCCGGTGACCTCGGCCTCCATGCCGAACCCCGTCTCGGTGATGTCCAGCTCCCGGTACAGCGCGGTCGGGATCAGCTTGAAGCACGTCTCGAGGTCGCTGATGAAGCAGTTGAACATCACGTTCGCGCACATCGTGACGCCCTTGTTCCCGAGCACGTACAGGAACGAGAACGAGTTGTGGCTGCCGAAGCTGCGCGTGCCGTAGACCACCTCGGCGTCTCCGGCCAGCACGGGTGCCAGCAGGCTCGGGATGTCCCCAGGGTCGTACTCGAGATCGGCGTCGCACATGATGACGTAGTCGCCGGTGGCCACGCTCGCCGCCGTCTTGATCGCCGCGCCCTTGCCCTGGTTGCGGTCGTGCATGTGCAGGCTGATCCGCGGGTCGTTTGCAAGCTGCGGATACAGGTCCCTGGTGCCGTCCGTGCTGCCGTCGTCGACGATGACCAGCTCGAACTCGCACGGGAAGTTGACGTTGAGCACTTCCTTGATCGCGGAGGCCAGGGTGGCATGCTCGTTGTACACCGGCATCAGGATTGACAGCTTCACGCGGCTAAGCTTACAGGGCACCTCTGGGGCAAATATGGGGTAAAGAATCAAATCTTTACAGCTCAGGGGGTTTAGGAAGGTAATAGGAAAGTAAAGGGGAGCGAAGCCTTCGTGCAAGAAACACCTAGACAGCCAGCCCCAGCGACCCAGGCGCGGGGACCGCTCCGGGTGCTCGTGACCGGCGGGGCGGGGTTCATCGGGTCGCATCTGTGCCGGCGGCTGCTGGCCCGGGGACACGAAGTGCTGGCCGTGGACAACTTCTATTCCAGCGCCCGGCGGAATGTGCTCGACCTGCTCACAGAGCCGCGCTTCGAGCTCATTCGGCACGATGTCACGTTCCCGCTGTATATCGAGACCGATCAGATCTATCACCTCGCCTGCCCGGCTTCCCCGGTGTTTTATCAGCGAGACCCGGTTCAGACCACCAAGACATGCGTGCACGGCTCCATCAACATGCTGGGACTGGCCAAGCGGATCGGCGCGCGGATCCTGCTCAGCTCCACGTCCGAGGTCTACGGAGACCCGGCGGTTCATCCGCAGTCAGAGTCCTACTGGGGCAACGTCAACCCGATCGGCATCCGGTCCTGCTACGACGAGGGCAAGCGTTGCGCGGAGACCCTCTTCTTCGACTACTACCGGCAGCACCGGCTGCCGATCAAGGTGGCCAGGATCTTCAACACCTACGGCCCGAACATGCTGGCGAACGACGGGCGAGTTGTCTCGAGCTTCATCGTTCAGGCTCTGCGCGGGGAACCGCTGACCGTCTACGGTGACGGCTCCCAGACCCGCTCCTTCTGCTACATCGACGACCTGGTCGATGGCCTCATCGCGCTGATGAACTCGGCGCCCGACGTGACCGGGCCGATCAATCTCGGCAACCCCGGCGAGTTCACGATGCTGGAGCTGGCCAGGAAGGTGCTCGCGCTCACCGGCAGCACCTCGCCGATCGAGTACCGGCCGCTGCCTGCCGACGATCCGGTCCGCCGTAGGCCTGACATCAGCCGGGCCGTTGAGCTGCTGGGCTGGAAGCCCGCCGTCGACCTGGACGACGGGCTGCGGCCGACCGTCGAGTACTTCCGCCGGGAGTTTCCTGGCTAGCATCGGGCGATCGCACCGGCCGAGCCGGCCTGCCGTTACCGGGCACATCCTGGGACACTGACTACCGGATTGCGTCGGGTACGGCCGAAGGGAACTCGCGGTGCGGACGCTGTGGGTAGACAGCCAGGGTGCCTGGCGGACGACGCTACGCGGACGGCCGATTCTCGCCGACGCGCGGATCAATAAGGGCACCGCCTTCAGCCTTGAGGAGCGGCGCGAGCTTGGCCTCATCGGGCTCATCCCGGCCGGCTACCTGACGCTGGACCAGCAGGCCGGGCGAGTCTACGCGCAGTACCTGAGGCAGAGTTCTGACCTGGACCGTAACGTCCTGCTGAATGAGGTCCGCGACCGGAACGAGGTCCTGTTTTACCGGCTGCTCGCCGACCACCTGAGCGAGATGCTGCCGGTGGTCTACACCCCGACGGTCGGCCAGGCTATCGAGCACTACAGCCACGAGTACCGGCGGCCGCGCGGGATCTACCTGTCGGTGGATCAGCCCGAGCTGATGGAGCAGTCACTGCTAGCGGCGGGCCTCACCGGGGATGACGTGGACCTGATCGTCGCTACCGACGCCGGCGCCATCCTCGGGATCGGCGACTGGGGCGTCGGCGGCATGAACATCGCCGTCGGCAAGCTCGCCGTATACACCGCGGCGGCCGGAATCGACCCGAACCGCTGCCTGCCCGTCATGCTGGACGTGGGCACGGACCGGCAGAGCCTGCTCGAGGACCCGCTGTACATCGGCAACCGCCATCCGCGGGTCCCGGCGGATGAGTACGACGCGTTCCTTGACGCGTTCGTGACCGCTGTGCAGAAGGTGTTCCCGCGCGCCTTGCTGCACTGGGAAGACATCGGCACGGCCAACGCCCGGCGTCTGCTGACCCGCTATCGCGAGCAGTTGCTGAGCTTCAATGACGACATTCAGGGCACGGGCGCGGTCAACCTGGCCGCGGTGCTCGCGGCCGTGCGGGCCACCGGAATCGAACTGACCCAGCACCGGATCGTCATCTTCGGGGCAGGCTCGGCGGGCACCGGCATCGCCGACCAGCTATCGGCCGCGCTGATGGTGGCCGGGCTTTCCGACACTGAAGCCCTGGCCAGGTTCTGGGCCGTGGACCGGCGCGGCCTGCTCCTATCGGGTGAAGCCGGACTCACCGAGGCCCAGCGTCGGTACGGCCGCGACCCGGCCGAGGTCGAGGACTGGCAGCGGGACGCCGAACTGGGCGGGATCGCGCTGGCCGAGGTGGTGCGGCAGGTGCACCCCACTGTGCTGATCGGAACCTCGGCCAGGCCCGGCGCGTTCAGCCGGGACATCGTGATCGAGATGGCCTTGTATGCCGACCGGCCGGTGATCTTGCCGATGTCCAACCCGACCGAGCTGGCCGAGGCAACGCCCGCTGACCTGCTCACCTGGACCGGCGGCCGGGCCCTGGTCGCGACCGGCAGTCCGTTCCCGCCCGTCGATTACCGTGGCACAAGGTACGTCATCGGCCAGGCGAACAATGCCTTGATCTTCCCCGGCCTGGGCCTCGGGGCGATCGCCGCGCGTGCGGCCACGATCACCGACGGCATGTTCAGCGCGGCCGCGCAGGCGGTTGCGAGCCTGGTTGACGCCAGCGCACCTGGGGCTCCGCTGCTGCCCGAAGTCGAAGCGCTGCACGCTACGTCGCTCGCGGTTGCGGTCGCCGTCGCGCAGGCAGCGCGAGACGATGGCGTCGCCGCCGGCGACCTCGGCGAGGATCCGGAAGCCGCGATCCAGGCGATGATGTGGGAGCCGGCCTACCGGCCCGTGCGGCCCGGCTAGCGAGGGCCGCCGGCACCTGGAAGAGGCGGCCTAGGTGTCCGTCGCAATCCGGGCGGCGTCGGCGGCCGCGGCGGCGTCCAGCGCCATCCCCAAGGCCTCCGTCCGCTGGCCGCTTGCCAGCACCACGATCAGCAGGCGCTGCCCGTCGTGGTCGACCACGCCCATGCTGTTGGTCACCCAGGTCACCGGGTCGGGCAGCCAGC
Source organism: Streptosporangiaceae bacterium (assembly GCA_030040195.1). Taxonomy (GTDB): domain Bacteria; phylum Actinomycetota; class Actinomycetes; order Streptosporangiales; family Streptosporangiaceae; genus JAJYUU01. Next base: position 10,237 of record JASHUE010000785.1, read on the forward strand.
CGTCCTTGATCGCGTAGCTGGTACCTGGAGTCGCCGCTGCGGACACCCCCCACCGCTGACTGGCCTGCACGTCGGCCATCAGGTCCAGTTCGTAGTCCTGGCTCGCTGACGACAGCACAGACGTCTTTTCGGTCAGGTCGGCTAGCAGGCGGAGCTGGTCGGAGACGGTGGTCTTGGTCAGGCCCCATTGTCCCGGCGGCCCCATCACCGTCTGGGTCAGCCCGAGCTGCGCGTTGGCCGCCGTCATGCCGGCGACGCCGCCAACCGCCTGGTACAGCTCGGTCGCGGCCTCGCCGCTGCTGTTCTCGATCATCGGCACCGCGAGCGCTGCCTGTTGCCTCGTGACCGTCGTGCCCGCCTGCTCATGCTCGAGCAGGAGAGCAGCCAGGATGTCGACCTTCTCGAGGCTCGCGGTACGGAAGGGGTCGTTGGCGTTAAAGACCGCGCGCGCTCCGGTACTGATGTCGATCACCCCTACGGCGAGGTGCCGGCCGTCGGAGTGCAAGAGCGGGCTCAAAGCCACCGCGAGCCGCTGGTTAATGGAGCCTCCCGAGCCCGCGCGGCGGCTCGCCGGGGACCGCGAAGCGCCATGCTGGCCGCCCGCGGTCACGGGTTGAAGCCGGCCGGTTGCGCTATTGGCCGCCTCGCTGTTGCCGTTGGAGGGCGGACTCCCCCCCTTGACCGCCGTCATCGTGACCGCCACGACGAACGCCGTCATGAGCGCGAATATCGTCGCGAAGACCAGCCGCTCCCATCCGGGCAATTTGCCCGCATGGCTGGGAGCGTGCCTCACCTCAAGTTCCGGAGCACGACCGTTTTCCCCCGCTTGCCCGTTGCCCTCGCCTAGGCCGACGTGCTCCAATCGACGCATTGTAGTGGCAAATAGCAATTTGCCCGTCAGCCTACAAGACGAGACCTATATCCCCCGCTTTAGCCAATTCCCCTGGCCCTTTGACGCTAGCAGAGTTGCGCTCTGTTTGCGCAGGTCACTCGGGGTTTGGATTTCGAAATGTTATCGACGCAGCCGCCCTGGCCCGATTGACTTATCAGTTAATTACAACACCCACAATAGGCTGATAGAATGGTATCGATAGCTGAGATAAGCAAAAGTACGAATTACATTTCGGGTCGTCTTGTCCAGGTTTTCCTAGCGCGCCTCAGGAGCGGCGGCCGCTCTCCGCCGCGGTCTGGAACACCGGCCAGCACACCTCGGTGACGTGCTCCGCCGCCTCACTGGTATCAAACGGAGTGACCAGGTAGTTCTCGCGGATCGGACCGTCGACGCCGATCTCGCGCTCGGCCACGTACACGCCGAGGGCGGAGTAGGTCTGGTCAAGGTCGCCGAATGCGCCGTGGTGGACCGCGACCGCGAGTTCGGCCGCCGGGATCCTGGTCATCTTCCCCCGGCCCGAGCCGGTCACGGCCGTTGCGACGGGCACGAACGCAACGACCTCGCCGACCTCCTCCTCGAATATCTCGGCCGGATACAACGCCGCTCTCGGACCGACCGCGGGCACCCCGGCATCCCGCAGGGCGCGGTCGAGTTCGGTGAAGGCGCAAACCCACCAGGCCTCGAGGTCCTCCGCCGTCACCCGCTCGACAATGGCCAGCGCGTTGATCTCTCCGACCGAGCGGTTCTCGATGGTTATCTGCGCGGGCGGGCGCTCCAGCAGCGACCGCAGCGAACTCACCGCCGCCTGCGTGACCGCCAACTGGGACTCCATCCGCCGCATGTGGGCGACGATGATCGCGTTGCGCGTGGCGACATCCGGGGCCTGGAGCATGGCGCGGATCTCGTCAAGCGGCATGTCCAGGTCCCGGAACCGCCGGATCACCTGGGCTGTGCGTAGCTGAGACACCTCGTAGTAGCGATACCCGGAGTCGGGGTCGATCTCGGCCGGCGCCAGCAGCCCCACGTCGTGGTAGTGCCGGAGCGCCTTCACGCTGATGTGGGTCATCTTGGAGAAGTCGCCGATCGCCAGCCGCACCTGCATGGCTGCGATTCTTGACCGAGCCCGCTGCCCG
>JASHUE010000786.1:0-2659 GCA_030040195.1 Streptosporangiaceae bacterium
TGCGGGACCTGCGGCCAGCGGATCCGGCGGCCGACAGCCCGGCTTGGTCCGCCGGCCCGGACGCTGACCTGGCGGCAGCCGAGTCGGCTCTCCTCCCCGGCGCACCGGGCCGGACCGAGATACCAGCCGGCCGTCCGGCTAGGTCACGTCAGTCTGGGACCAGTCAGAAGACGAAGGCCGTTCGCGCGAGAGCAAGCCGCCGCAAGACTCGCCGCCGGGCGGCGCTGGTGGTCGGCGGGGTCGGATGCGTGGCAGCCGTCGGTGTCGCGGCGGCATACGTCATGTCCGGCAGCGGTCCGGCGCACGTGATCAGTACGCCGCAGCGCCTCGGGAGCTACGTCGTGGAACCGTCCCTCGCGAACGGGATGGGTGCCAACGCGCTGCGGAACAAGATCCTGGCTGCGGGCGACGGCGAGGCCAGCCACGTGGTCGACGCCGTTTACGAGGACAGCACCGGCGCGGCGAAGTCGGGCCCGCTCATCATCCTGTTCGTCGGCGGGAACCTGTCCGGCTCGGCGAACTCGTTCATCACGAGCCTGACCACGGAAGTGCCCGGCGCGTTCGTGATCAACCCTGGTTCTCTGCAGGGAGAGGCCGCCTGCGTGCCAGGTGTGCATCTGGCCGAGTGCGCCTGGGCCGACAACGACACGTTCGGCGTGATCGCCTCGCCCACACTCAGCGCCAGCGCGCTTGGCAATGAGCTGCGCATCATGCGGCCCATGGTCGAGCACGTGGTGAAGTAAGCAGCACGGGCCGTATGGCTGCGGTTACTCGCCGCTCTTGTCGTCCTGCGGCTTAGGCGTCCGCAAAGACAGTCTCGCGATCGCGATCGCGATTCCCCCGGCGAGCACTGCCAGCCCGGCTAGCTGACCGCCGATCAGCCGCGGGTCAAGTGGCACCGTGTCCGCCGCGTCAGTAACGCGCACGCTGGCCCGCTTCGGCTTCACCGATGGCAGGCCGAGCGAGGACGGGCTAGATGGCGTCGGGGTGACCGTGGGGAACAGGTTGGACGCGTTGCCCTGAGACGACCCCGTTCCCGATATGGGCGCCAAGTTCGTGGGCGGCAGTGTCGGCGGCGGGCTCAGCTGCGGGGCGGTACTTGACGGCGGCGAGACGACCACGACATCGGTGGCCGACGCGCTGAAGGACTTCGCCCCCTTCGCGGTCGCCTTAGCCGTCAGCTGGACCTGCTCACCGAGCGCGGCCTTGGCCTTCACCGGAACGCCCGCCTCGAGTTCGTCGGCCTGCCCGGACGGCAAGTCGCCGAGTTTGCAGGTCTTGCCGTGGGCGACGGGGCAGACGGCGAACGTGGGCGCTCCGAGGTACTCCGCGTACGCGACCGACAGCGTCACGGTGACTGCGTTGCTTGCCGCCTTGGAACTCCAGACCCAGATGACGAAGACCGCGGTGTGCCCGGCCTTGACCTCCGATGAGCTGGAGAAGGACTGGACACGCACGCACAGCTGAGCGACAGTCGCCTTCTTGGGCTTCGACGATGAGGAGGGGCTGGGAGTCGGCGTCGGCTTCGTGGTCTTGCTAGGCGACGGGCTGGTCGTCGGGCTGGGGCTACTGGTGGCCTTCTTCGTCGTTGATGAGCTCGGTGAGGGCGTCGCGCTCGGTGACGTGCTTGTTGATGTGCTCGCTGACGTGCTCGGCGCAGCGGAGGTGCTCGTCGACTTGCTCGGCGTCGGGCTCGCACTCGCGGACGCGGCGGCGCTGCGCGCTGCCACCACCTGATCCGTGTCCGACGCGATGAGCACCGAGTTCTTGGGAACCGACGAGCAGGATGAGGACGCGTCGACGATCGGCTGGGTCACAGAGTTCGTGGCTAGGGCCTCGCCGGACATGGTGGCCGTCAAGAAGGCGAACCCGGTGAGAGCCCCGATCACGACAGGCTTTGCGAGCTGCGCTCTCACCCGAGAACCTCACTTCAGCGCTTCTTCTGGCCAGAACGTGTTTGGCCATCACATTATGCACTGCCAACCTGACGGCAACTAGCTACCCGAAATAGCAGCATAAAGTTAACGGCACCTTTACCTGGCTACGCCTGCCGGCGCATGACCACACGCACCTGCGCTGCCAGCTAACTCTTCCCCTACCATGCCGTAGTTATGCAGCCTGCGGACGTTCTCTCCAGGTCGTCGCGGCCGCAGAACTCACGCGGAAGCAGAGTCGCGATTTTGGGGAACGGGCTCGGGTGGCGGGCGATCGGGTGAGCCGGGTGCTCCTGCCCCGGGGTGGGGCATTTTGACGTGATCGACCCGCTGTCGGCGGCGTGGCCGGCCCTGCAGGCCCGAGTTTCGCACCGCTGCCAACGGGCTCGCAGACGACTCGTAGCCCGTGTCGTGTATGCTCGCTTGGCGCGCTGATGCCCCGGTGGCCAGGTCCAGCCGGGGCAAGCAGGCCGGCCCCCTTAGCTCAGTCGGCAGAGCGTCTCCATGGTAAGGAGAAGGTCTACGGTTCGATTCCGTAAGGGGGCTCCGCTCACAAGCCGGGAAGACCAGGTTTCACCTGCGTAAACGCGGTGAGACGCCGCCTTCGGGTTCTCCGGCTGGCTACGGCTGAGACCGGCTCTCTACGGCTGGCCGCGCTGATCGTGATGCCGCTGCTGGCCACGGCCAAACGCCGGACCGGCCGCGCGCTGGGCAACCAGACGCTG
>JASHUE010000787.1:0-3091 GCA_030040195.1 Streptosporangiaceae bacterium
GGGTGAGCATCATCCGCCAGCCGGTCCAGGACGTCGAGGTGGCCGCGTTCAAGCAGCTTGAGCCAGGCGACTTCCTGTTCATCGACTCGACGCATGTGGTCAAGGCCGGCTCGGACGTCGCGTGGCTGTTCCTGCATGTCCTGCCGCTGCTCAATCCGGGCGTGATCGTGCACGTCCACGACCTGTTCTGGCCGTTCGAGTACCCGGCGGAGTGGTTGCGCGAGCGGCGTGACTGGACTGAGGCCTACCTGGTCCACGCGTTCCTGTCAGGAAACGCCGAGTGGGAGATCCTCTTCTTCTCCTCGTGGCTGTGGCGCTGCCACCCCGAGCTTGTTCCCGCGCACCTGGCTACCGAGGGGCCCGGGGCGCTGTGGCTGCGCCGCCGCGGCGAAGCCGGCTCTGGCGTCAGCTAGCGCGGTCGGTATCCGGCCCGAACAATGCGACCACCACACCTGCCGGCCGACGCTGAGAGCAGGTCCCTGGCTGGCAAGAACTACCTGCCGGCCGTCAACCAGTAATCACGTCTAAGCGTCTAACTTCAGGCGATATTGGCGGAGGACTACAGCCCTGGACGCTGGATAGCCGGCAATGCCGGCCAAAGCTAAAGGGAATCGAAAATCTGGCAGTAAACAATGGTCGTGGCGGGCTGGGCGATGGGGCCGGAATGCAGTCCTTATCGGCCGCGTTCTGCTATGAATTTGCAGGTCAGGCATTTAGCAGATCAACTCTCATCGGCTGAGACTTGGCCTGAGCATGAGGTAGCTAGAGGGGGGCTGATGGCGGTTTCATCCGTTTGGTCGGGGCACGGTGCTGCCGCCGGGCCCGACATCTCCGGATGCGCGTCTGGCACGAAGCCTTGCCGTCGGCTAGCGGCGTGCGAGCCGCGGCGGCGCCATGACTACGGAATCGCCGGAGTATGACCACTCCCATGGATCACGAAGAGAAGGGGGGCCACGGCTTTGCGTAAAGACGGATGCGTGCTCGTTACTGGTGGAGTCGGCTTCATCGGCACACACCTGTGCCGGGCACTGCTGGCCGCCGGCCGCCGGGTGACAGCGCTGGACGACCTGTCCGCCGCGCAGCTCCCGGTCGCCACGGATCTGCTCGAGAGCGATCTGTTCACGCTGATCGAACACGATGTCGTCGAGCCGTTCGCGATCGCTGAACCAGTGGCCGGCATCGTGCACCTGGCCGGCCAGATCGGCCCTAATAATCCGCTCGAGGGCCTGCGGGCCTCGTCTCTCGGCACGTTCAACTGCCTGGATCTTGCGCGGGCGCACAACGCCAGGATCGTGCTCGCATCCTCCGGAGACATCTACGGCAACGCGACCGTGCATCCCCAGTCGGAGGATTACTGGGGCAACGTGAACCCGATAGGGCCGCGGTCCGCGTACGAGGAGGCGCGCCGGTTCCTGGAGGCGGCCACCACTGCCTACCGTGCCGTCCACGGCGTCAACACCGGGATCATCCGGCCCTTCAACATCTACGGTCCCGACGTACAGACCAACCGCCGGGCGGTACCTGCGTTCATCTCCAAGGCGCTCGCAGGCGAGGAGCTCACCTTGCACGGGGGAGACCAGACCCGGAGCCTGTGCTACGTGACGGACTTCGTAGCCGGCGTCATCGCGATGCTGGAGTCCGACGACCCTGGTCCGATCAACCTGGGATCTAACGAGGAGATCTCGATGCGGGCGCTGGCCGAGCTCGTGGTGTCCATCGCCGGATCAGGCACGATCAAGGTCGTTCCCGCCGTCGTGGGCGACTCGGCCGGGCGGTGCCCGGACATCAGTAAGGCCGCAGCAGTTCTCGGCTGGCGGCCGATGACATCCGTCAGGGAAGGAATCACCGCCTCGATCGAGGCGATGCGAGCGACTGAGGTGGCCGTGAAATGAGCGCCGGATCGGTACAGATCATCGTTCCATCGAACTGGAACGCACTAGTGCCCACCGAGCTGCCCAAGCTCCAGTGCGAGGCGTCCTCAGTGCGGGCGGCGCTCGACTGGCTGACCGCCGACTATCCGCAGTTCGGCGTGCGCCTGTTCAGTCACGGCCGGCTGGCGTCGTGGGTGAACATCTATCTTGGCGAGGATGACATCCGGACGCTCGGGGGCCTAGACACCCCGATCGAGTCGCCGGCGACGCTGACCGTCATCCAGGCGGTGGCAGGCGGGTGAGCGCCGCAACGGAGGTGGCCGCAGCCGGAGAGATGCCAGCCGCGCAGGAGGCGGCGACGCCCGCGGGCGCGCCGGTGGCCGCACACGGCATGGTCGAGATCCCGGCGTGTCAGGTCCTGCTCGGCTCGTCCGAGCAGCACCTGGACGACGTCGGAGCCAGCCAGCACTACAAGCGCGAGTGGTTCGAGGACGAAGCCCCGCAGCATTATGCGGACGTCGACGCCTTCTGGATCGACGCGCACCTGGTGACCAACGGTGACTACCTGCAGTTCTGCGAGGCGACCGGGTACCTGACGGAGGCCGAGCAGCGCGGCTTCGGCCTGATCTACGGCAGCACGTACTGGGACGAGGTCGACGGCGTGTGCTGGCGTCATCCGGGCGCGCCTGATGACACGATCGAGGACCGGCTCGACCATCCGGTCGTGCACGTTGCCTACGCCGACGCCGCAGCGTATGCGGCCTGGGCCGGGAAGCGGCTGCCGACCGAGGCGGAGTGGGAATACGCGGCCCACGGCCCGCAGTGGCGGTGCTGGCCCTGGGGTGACGAGTGGGACTTCCGCATCGTCAACTGCGCCGAGCACTGGTACGGCTCGCCGATCACGGAGTTCAAGGCCTGGCACGCATGGTGGGGCAACCACCTGAAGACGCAGGGGACCAGGCTGTGCACGACACCGGTCGGGCGGTTCTCACCGGCCAGCGACTCTCCGTTCGGGGTCTCTGACATGGCCGGGAACGTCTCGGAGTGGACCGGCAGCATGTACGAGCTGTACGACCCGACCCTGCGGTACCACGAGACCTACGAACGGGCGGCGGGCCGCTACCGGGTAATCCGCGGCGGTTCCTGGATGAATTTCAGATACCAGATGCGGACCAGCGAGCGGTTCGCATCCGACCCTGCGTACTCGAGCATCAGCATTG
>JASHUE010000788.1:0-3806 GCA_030040195.1 Streptosporangiaceae bacterium
TGATCACCCATGCCGGGGCTCGCGCCGTATGGAACACGGCGCGCATGAAGCCCGACCACGTCCTGCGGGCCGTGGCCGCGACCGGCGGAGTGATCGGAATGTCCGCCGCGCCTCATACCACGCTGTCGGGCGCGCACCCGCGGCACAGCATCGAGTCCGTGATGGATCACTTCCGCTACTGCGCCGACCTGGTCGGCATCGAGCACGTGGCGTTCGGCCCGGACACGCTGTACGGCGACCATGTCCGGTTGCACACGATCTTCGCTCGGTTCCTCAGCCTCGCTGCGTCCCGCGGGCCCGTCTTCGAGCCGGTGGACTACGTCGACGGCCTCGAGAACCCGACGGAGAACTTCGGCAATATCTGCGGCTGGCTCGTCAGGGAGGGCTTCGACGACGACGCGATTCGCGCCGTTATCGGGGAGAACGTGTACAGGACGCTGCGGGCCGCGTGGGTGCCCTAACGAAACTTCTGCGGCGTTGCGGACCTGATCTGCGGCGATTACCGATAGTTAGCGCAGGGTTGCGATCTTGTAACCTTGCTCGGATGGAAAACATGCTGTGTCCCGAACTGATCGGGCGCAGCGCCGAACTCACCGCGCTGATCGCCGCGCTGGACGCGGCGGATGAGGGCCACGGCGGCGTTGTGTTCGTCACGGGAGACGATGGAGTCGGGAAAACCAGGCTGACGCGAGTCCTGAGCGCGCAGGCGACTGACCGCGGACTTGAGGTGCTGACCGGCCGGGGCACACGCTCGGCCGTGCCTGCCCCGTACCGTCCGGTGGCAGAAGCGCTGCTGGGAGCCGCGCGGGCCGGGGTCGTGCCCGATACGCCGGATATGCCGGTCATATCAAATTACCGCGCGGCGCTGGGATCGCTTGTGCCCGAGTGGCAGCGGCCCGGCGACGACACCGCGCACGTGACGCCGATGGTCATCGGCGAGGCGCTGCTGCGGATCCTGGCCAGGCCAGGCGGGCCTGGCGGCCTGGTCGTGCTCGAGGATCTGCATTGCGCCGATCCGGAGACACTCGCCATCGTCGACTACCTCGCCGACAACATCGCGAGAGCCAGGGTCCTGTGCGTTGCCACCTTGCGCACCAGCGAGCCCTCGGCCTGCCTGGAGTTGATGCAGGCCGTGACCGCCAGGCGGGGCGCAACCCGGATTGACGTACCGAGGCTGTCGCCCGATGACGTCGCCGCGATGGCGGCGGCATGCCTGTCGGCTGACGTGCCGCCGCCCGGTGTCGAAACGCTGCTGGCCGACTGTGACGGGCTGCCGTACGCGGTCGAGGAGATCCTGACCGCCGCCGTCTCCTCCGGCGGGCTGGTCCGCGACGAATCTGGCTGGCGGGTCGACGCCGACGTCTCGACCCGCGTTCCAGACTCGATCGCCGGATCTGTACGCAGCCGCGTCGCCGCGCTGGGGCCGGCCGCCCGGGGCGTCATCGTGACCGCTGCCATTCTCGGCCGGCGGTTCGAATGGGGGCTGCTGCCGTGTGTCGCCGGGGTCACCGAGGCCGAGGCACTGGATGCACTGCAGCAGGCCTGCCAGGCTCAGCTGATCGCGCCGCTCAGCTCGGACCCGAGGGCATTCCGGTTCCGGCACAGCCTGACCAGGGATGCGATCCTCTCTGCCCTCATGCCGCCGGAACTGGCCAGCATGGCCGCGGCCGCGGCTGCCTGCATCGAGTCCGCGCACCCTGGCCTGCCCGGGCCCTGGTGTGAGCTAGCGGCCGAGCTCAGGACGCTGGCCGGCCAGCGAACCGACGCGGCACGCCTGCTCGTCACCGCCGCTCGCCGGTCCCTGCGCCAGGGCGCCGTGAGCAGCGCGGTCGCGGCGGTGGAGAACGCGAAGAAGCTGATTGCCGAGCACTCGGCGGCTGACCCTATGCCCGCCATCGAGGCCGACGAGGTCTTGCTCGAGGCGTTCGCAGAGGCAGGCGACGCTAAGCGGCTCGTGCCGCTGGCCCAGGACTTGCTGGGCCGACTCTCGGCGGCCGGTGCCGAGCCGCGCAGGTCCGCGCTCGTGCGGCTGCGGGCCGCGAGCGCGCGGCCAGAGAACAATCCGCCGGCGGCCGCCGAGCATCTGGCCGCGGCGGCCGACATTGCGGCCAGCCTGCGCGATCCCGAACTGGCCGCGAGAACCGACGCGGTGGCCGCGCAGAACGCGCTGGCTGCTGAGGACATAGACCTCGCGGTCGGCCTCGCGCGGCGCTCGCTCGCGACCGCGGAGGCCGCCGGGCTAGTCGGCTGGGCGGCCGAAGTGGCCCTGAAGTCGCTCGAGGTCGCCGGGCGGGCCAACCGAATCCGCGATGTCGGCGCGGCCCGCGCCGCCTTCGAGCGATCCCGCCAGATTGCTGACGACCATGAAGACCTGGGCATCTGGCGGATCAAGGCGCGACACGAGCTGGCGACGCTCGACATGCTGGCCGACGGATCAAAGACCGGGTTGTGCGAAGTGCGGACGCTCGCACAGGATGCCGGCGCGAGCAGTGTCGGCACCGTCATCGAGCTGCAGCTGGCCAACCTCTGGAGCCTGAGCGCAGACCTGGAGCAGGCACTCGTCACTGCGCGGCAGGGCGAGCGGTCCGCCGCGCAGATCAACGCCCCAGGGATGCAGGCGGTTGCCCTCTGCCTGCAAGCCAACATCGCTGGCGTGCGCGGGGACCGGAAGCAGGCCGAGGCGACGGCGCAGCGGGCCGAGCACCTGATACCCGGTGATCCCGAGGTCCTCGCCGCGACCTGGGGCCAGGCCCGGCTGCTGGCGGCGCTGTTCCGCGACGACCGGGCCCGGGCCCTCCAGGCCGACGCGGCGGGGGCGCAGCACGTGTCAGCCGCGCTCGCGGCACGGCACGGCTATTCGCCACCGCTGGGCTACTCGGCGCTGCAGGTGCCGCTGCTGTCACCGCGCCGGGTGCTGGGACTCCACGCGCTCGTCCAGGCGGTCTACGGCCGCGATGGCGCCGATGCGATCGGGCAGGCCAGGGCGGCCGGGGCGGACGTCAGCTGGAATGCCGGCTGCCTGGCCTATGCTGAGGCTGTGCTGGCCGGGCGGGCAGGCAACGTCGGCCGGGCGAGCCTGCTGGCCGAGCAAGGCGCCGAGCACTTTGGCCCGTTCGCGCCGTGGTGGAATCATCTCGCCCGGCGCCTGGTGGCTACCGCGGCACTGCGCGACGGCTGGGGGCACCCCGCCGCCTGGATGCGCGACGCGGCCACCGCGTTCGAGGCGAGCTCACACGATCAGCTCGCCTCGGCCTGCCGCGGTGTCCTGCGCCGGGCCGGCGTGCGGGTGCCCCGGCGAGGCCGCGGCAGCGCGCACGTCCCCGCCCAGCTGCGCACGCTCGGCATCACGAGCCGCGAAATGGACGTGCTGCTGCTTGTCGCTGGCGGGCACTCCAACGCCGAAATCGCCGAAAAGCTCTGCATATCGCCGAAGACCGTGGAAACCCACGTGGCGGGCCTCGTCGGCAAGACTGGGAGGTCAGGGCGCCGTGAGCTGGTCGCCCACGCCGCTCGCCTGGCGCCGTCCTGACGCGGCCGGCGCTTCATCGCGACTCCACACGAGCGGCATGTGCCCTGCACGGCGCCCCGCTCTACTGGATGACACAGCGGCGGAAGCCGGACCACCGGAGGACGCCGTATCGGGGGGTTGCTGACGGGTGCCCGCCGCCTGGCCGGGCCGCCGGCCTGGTGAACGGGGGGCCGAGGATCACCGCAGGGCGGCGCGGCGGCGGACGGGGGCCGCAGTCGGCGGGCACCGTCAGCCTTCCCTGTCGCGGCCGATGCCCGAGCTACCGTGATCTTGCCCA
>JASHUE010000083.1:0-3477 GCA_030040195.1 Streptosporangiaceae bacterium
CGTCGAACCGGCGCTCCCGCATCACGCGCAGTCCGAGCAGGCGCGGGCCGACCGCGAACCTGGCGACGACTGACTCGCGGCCGGGTCTGCGACGGTCGGGCAGGCGGGAGTCAGGAGGTAGAGTACTTCGTGAACTTCTAGCACTATGTTGGCGCGCGCGTCGGCGGGCGAGTCGCTGGATGGCAGACGGGAACTCGCCCTGGAGGCTAAGCCATGGTCAGCGATACCGCGCGGATCGGTCAGAGCATCCGCGCCGCGAAGACCGGCGAGATGATCGCGTCCTATCTGCGGGGCAAGATCGTTCGCGGGGAGCTCGCCGAGGGCGGGACACTGCCCTCGGAGGCCGAGCTGATGCGCCAGTTCGAGGTGTCCAGGCCGACCCTGCGGGAGGCCATTCGCATCCTCGAGACCGAGTCACTCATCGTCATCCGGCGCGGGGCCCGCGGCGCGCGCATCACCTCGCCCAGAATCGAGGTCGCGGCCAGGCACGTCGGCCTCCTCATGCAGACCTCGGGCACCACACTTGCCGACGTGTACGAAGCCAGGTCGCTGGTCGAGCCGGAGGCGGCCGCGCTGCTGGCGCGGCGCCGCACCGAGAGGGATCTGGCCGACCTGACCGCCTGCATCGATGAGCTGGAAGCCACGATCCCTGGCAGCCCCGAGCCGGCCGAGCTGGGATCGTGGATCCAGAGCGCCCAGCGCTTTCACGACCTGCTCATGGAGCGAGCCGGGAACAAGACACTGGCGATCCAGTCGCAGGTGCTGCGTGAGGTCGTCGATAGCCACATGATGCTCGCGGCGACCCAACCCGGCCGGGCGGCGGAACTCGTCGGGGGCTGCCGCAAGGTAGTGCGCTCGTACCGCAAGCTGCTAGCCCTCGTGCAAGCGGGCGACGCCGACGGCGCCCGCAGCCACTGGCAGACCCACATGGCGGTGGTCGGCCGCGCGCTGCTGCCCGACCAGCTCCGGTCGGCCACCGTGCTGGACATGTTCAGCTGATGAGCACGTCGGCCGACGGCGAAGTCAGTCGGGTCGTTGCGCGCTTGCCGGCACCGGGGCGCTTGCAGTGCCGCGGCGGCGGCCGGGGGCGACAGAGCCGGTGACGCGGCCAGGGGCCCCGCTCAGATGCCGTGGGAGGATGGCGCCGAGGGCCGCGACGTCCTCCTCGGCGGGCCGCCAGCGCGTTGCCGCCAGGTTCGTCTCCAGTTGCCCGGGCCCGGTGATACCGGTGATGACGGTGGCGACGGTTGGCTGTGCGAGCAGCCATCCCAGCGCGAGTGCGGTCTCGGTGACCCCGCGCTCACGCGCGAACTGGGAATAGCGGTCGAGCGCATCCCACGGTGCCTGCTCAAGCAGGTGCGCCTTCAGGTTCGTGATCTTCGCGTCGGCCGGCGCGTAATCCCGCCGGTACTTCCCGGTCAGCAGGCCGTTCTGCAAGGGGAAGTACGGTATGAAGCCAATTCCATAGGCGCCGAGGGCCGGCAGGAGTTCGCGCTCCGCGTCTCTCCACAGGAGGTTGTATTCGTTTGTCGCCGAGATGAAGCGCGTGAGCCCGTTAACGCGCGCGGTGTACTCAGCATCCGCCACTTGCCACGCCGCGAAATTGGAGCTCCCGATATAGCGGACCTTTCCTTCCCTGACCAAATCGTCGAGCGTCGAGAGCGTCTCCTCAATCGGGGTGACCGAGTCAGGCTCATGGATCTGGTAGAGATCTATCCAGTCGGTTTTCAGCCGCGCCAGCGACCCGTCGACCGCCTGGCGGATATACCGGCGCGAGCCGCGCACGCCCCAGTCCTGGCCCGCCAGGCCGCCCAGCGATGCACCGAACTTCGAGCCGATCACGACGTCGTCGCGGCGTGCGCCGAGTGCCTTGCCGAGCATGATCTCGCTCAGGCCGGGCTGGTCCCCGTAGACGTCGGCGATGTCGAAGTACGTGATGCCGAGGTCGAGGGCGCGCCCGACGATCTCGTCGACCGCCTTCTGACTCGTCGCCAGCATGCCAGAGCGCCCGAAGGTACTCGCCCCGATCCCGAGTTCGGAGACGACGAGACCGGAGCGACCGACAGAACGGTAACCCTCGGCGATCTCGCGCACCGCGCCACCGTACTGGCGTCGGATCGCATTGTCAATTATATCAATCAAATTACTAGGAATAATGACGTGCTGATCAGCGGGCAGGCGCCCGGCATGGCCTGATCTCAGCCGGCCTGATCTCAGCCGGCGTGAACACGACGGGCGTCGCTGGCTGTCCGCCGGGAACAGATCTGGAAGGTCGATTGGCCTGGCACTACCGGCGGAAAGCGACTAACGGAGCAAACTGTGTCAGTTCAGGATGACGAGCGGCAGCCAGACTACGGGGCCTACGCCGCGGCCGGGATCACGGCGCTCCAGCGGTGGTACAGCCGGTGGACCGGCCAATGGCGAACCACGAAGTGGTGGAATGCCGCCAACGCGCTCACCGCGGTGATCGCCTACACCCAGTACACCGGTGACCAGACCCACCTTCGCACCGTGGAGCGCACGTTCCGGGCCGCCCGGCGGATACACCGGGACTTCCTGCTGCGGTTCTACGACGACAATGGCTGGTGGGGCCTGGCCTGGCTCGCGGCCTACGACCTGACCGGCGACGCCCGCTACCTCCAGGCGGGCCGGACCATCTTCGCCAACCTGCTGACGGCGTGGGATGACACCTACGGCGGTGGCGTGTGGTGGAACAATGACCGCGGGTACAAGAACGCCATTACCAATGAGTTGTTCCTCGCGCTGGCGGCCCGGCTGCATCAACGCTCTCCCGGCACCGGCGAATACCTCGACTGGGCGCAGCGGGAGTGGAACTGGTTCATCGCGCGCGGCTTGATTGGCCCCAACGGCCTGGTCAACGACGGGCTCGATAAGTCCGGCCAGAACAATGGCGGGCAGACCTGGACCTACAACCAGGGCGTGATCCTGGGCGGCCTGGCCGCGCTGCACGAGATAACCGGGGACGCCGCGTATCTGCGGCAAGGCGAGGTGATCGCCGACGCCACGCTCCGCTCGCTGACCACCCCCGTCCCCGGCAGCCGGCACGGCATCCTGACCGAGCCCGGTGAGCAGAGAACTGCCCGCAACGATGCGGACCTCCCGCAGTTCAAGGGCGTCTTCATGCGCAACCTCTGCGACTTCTACCAGCAGAGCCCGCGTCCGGCCTACAGCGAGTTCATCCTCGACAACGCGCGCTCCATCTGGGCCAGCAACAGGAACAGGAGCAATCAGTTCGGCCTGCACTGGGCGGGCCCGTTCGACTTCGCCGACGCCGCCCGGCAAAGCTCGGCGCTGGATGCGCTCAACGCGGCTGTGCCGCTCGCCGCATCAGGTGCGAGTTAGGGCTTCTTGCCGATCCCGCACCAGGCCGTCACCACCGGTGGGTTGACGGCAGGGCTTGCACCAGCGTGCTCACGAGGAAGCCCGGTACCGATGTCGAGGAATTGGCGCACGCCG
>JASHUE010000789.1:0-4712 GCA_030040195.1 Streptosporangiaceae bacterium
CGGCGAACTCGTGGATCGAGTCCAGGTTGTCGTGCGCGGGGTACTTGTGCGCGGCTGGGCCATCGGCGAATGCCGTCAGCACGTTCGCCGTCACCCGCTTGGTGAAGCGCTGCGTGGCAGTGCTGATCCCCCAGCCATAGGTCGGCGAGCCGAATGCCTCCACCCAGCGCATCGTGCCGGTGTTGAAGACGCCCGCGCCGTCCTTGTGGGTGTAGTAGGCCGAGTCAGCGAAGCTGTTCACGCCGTTGCAGACCAGCGGCGAGTGGGACAGCACCTGGATCGGCCGCTCAACCGGGTAGCCGGGGTTGACCCGGTCATACTCGATCCCGATGAGGTTGTCGAACGTCGTGCCCTTCCGCACGCCCGTGTCCTTGAACATCCAGGCGTCCGGCGTCAGCACAACGTAGTTCGAGACCGTCGGGTATCCCTCGTACAGGGTGCCGATGACCGAGGACTCGGGGTCGGGATCGGGCGGCTCCCGCCAGTCGCTGGTGACCAGGGCGTTGTCCTTGCCGTACATCGGGTCAAGTTCGTAGCTGGTCTTGTAGCACACGATCTCCCGGTCGGCGCCGAGCGGGCTCGGCTGGAGCCGGGTGCGCCGGAACATCGCGTTCGCACCGAGGAAGGCGAGGTTGACGCCCCTGTCCCTGGCCGCAGTGACGATCGCCCGCTCCTCCGGTGACCAGTACTCGTCGTGGCCGGGCGAGACCAGCGCGGTGGCGCCGTCGAGCGAATGCGGGTCGCTGGCGATGTCCATCGCGGTCATGTAGGCCAGCGGCAACCCGAGCCGTTCGGCCAGGTTGACCAGTTTCCGCTCGTACACCATGAACAGGTAGGCGCCGTCGTAGGAGCCAGGCCGGTCCAGGCTGACGACATAGGACCGGTCGTCATAGCCGCCGGGACCGAGGTACAGGTCGTAATCGCCGAAGGTGTTATAAGCCTGCCAGGTCGGGACCGCGTTCTTGAGCACAACCTTGCCCGCAGCGCTCGAGGACCGGACGGTAACCGGGACGTAACGCTGGGCACCCGAGTGGGCGTCCAGCCGGAATAGGTACGAGCCGGGCGGCCAGTCGTCGGTCGGGACGGTGAGCGACACGCCCCAATTGACGCTCACGGTATTCGTGGCGGCGGCAAGTTTGGCCGGCCCCTGGCGGTGCCCGCGCATCCACTTGGTTCCCCAGAGTCGGCGCGCCAGGTCGCCGCCGTACCAGCCCATCCGGAAAGCGGTCGCGCGGAATTCCCTGGAGGTGGTCGAGACGTACAGGTCAATGGGCTGGCCGGGGAGCACGCTGGCCTGCCCGGTGAAGCCCTGAATAGCGTCCTGCGGGCCCAGAGTGTGCAGCCACCAGTTCGGGTCGCCCGGCAGGGAGTTCTCGGCCACGGTCCGGTGGTGCACAGCGGCTATCCGGCCAGCACTGCCGGCGCCAGCGCGTGCCGACGAGGCAGAATCAGCGATCTTGGCCGCCGACACGACGGCAGCCGGCACCGCGGCGGCCGCGGCAGCGCGACCGAGGAATGCTCTGCGCGTCCAGGCCATGTCTCTAAGCATGGCCCGCCCGGGTGCATCCACTGGTCAAAGACGCGCAATTCTTATGCCATCTTAACCAACTGCGACGTTTACCGGACGCTATGCGCTGTATGCGAGGAAACTACCAGTGGCCGACTGGCAACAGCGCCGTGACGGCGACGGCGGCGAAGAGGAGCGTCAGGTAGGCGATTGACAAGTGAAACAGCCGCATCGGCGCCGGCGGGCTGTCGTCGGCGATCCGGCCGCGAAGCCGGTGCGCCTCGGCCAGGAACCAGCCGCCCAGGCCGAGTGCACAGCAGCCGTAGATCCACCCGGCGTACGGCACGAGCGCCAGCGTGGCTGCGACCATCACGTACGAGTAGACAACTATCTTCCTGGCGACCGCCGCGGGCGCGGCCACGACCGGCAGCATCGGGACGTTGGCCGCGGCGTAGTCATCCCTGAACTTCATGGCCAGAGCCCAGAAGTGCGGCGGCGTCCAGAAGAAGATGACGGCAAACAGCACTCCCGCCCAGATGCTTACCCGGCCGGTCACGGCCGCCCAGCCCACGAGCACGGGGAAGCAGCCGGCCGCCCCGCCGATCACGATGTTGGACGCGGTCCGGCGCTTGAGGCCCAGCGTGTAGACGAACACATAAAACAAGATCGCGCCATCGGCCAGCGCGGCGGCCAGCCAGTTGGCCAGCAGGCCGAGCAGCAAGGTGGCCGTGGCGCCGAGCACGACGCCCGATGCCAGGGCCTCACCCGGCCTGATCGCCGTCTGGCCGCCCTGCCCGTCTCCCCGCGCGACGAGTGGCCGGCGCGCGGTGCGCTTCATGACCGCGTCGATGTCACGGTCGATGTAGCAGTTCAGCGTGTTGGCGCTGGCGGCCGCCAGCGCTCCGCCGGCCAGCGTGACCAGGATGAGCTTGGCCGACGGCAGGCCGCGATCGGCAAGCAGCATCGTGGGCAGCGCGGTCACCAGCAGGAGTTCGATGATTCGCGGCTTGGTGAGCAGGAACAGGGCACGGGCAATCACGGCGGCCGACCTACGGCCCGGCGGCGCCGATTCGCCCGGCCTGCCGGGGCCCGCGGTCCCCGTCCCGGCCGGATCCGCGATTCCGCGCCCGAGGGCACCTGTGGCCTGTGTCAACGCCTCGCCTCCGCGACCCATGAGAAAACACCCGCGGGGCATGCCAAGGGTCAGACCTCAGTGTGTGGCCCGTTTTTGCTGGCAGGGGGGCCGCCGCGGCAGAAGACACGTTACCCGGTGCTCTGGCGCGGACCGCATCACCCGCGCCGCGAGCAGCCAGGTGCGCCCGAGCCTACCGGAACACGCCGCCTGCGGGAGGCGCTTGCGCGGGGTTCACCTAGCGTTACATCATTCGTCGCACGGCCCCGCAACCGGAGGAATTTTCATGAGCGCTGGCATCGCTGACCGGAGCGCCGAGGAGGGGCAGGTCGGCCCGGCCGAGCCTGCTACCACACCGCTTCCCTGCCAGCCTCTGGCGGCAATCCGGGCCAGCGAATGCCCAGTTCAGACGGCGGCAAGCTCGGGCCTGGAACCGGGCGGCCGCGGGCACGCCCAGCCCCTGCTTGCGGGCGTGTCGGCGGCCGCGATCATGGTAGCGGCGCGATGGACGCGCTGGCTCGAGCCGGAGTTGCTTGGACTGCCGAGCCTGGTCGGGCCGGGCAGTGTCTGCGTCGACGTCGGGGCCGCCGCCGGGATCTACACGCTGCCGCTGGCACGGCTAGCGGGCCCGACCGGAATCGTGCACAGCGTCGAGCCGCTGCCGTTCGCCTGGCCAACCTGGAACCGGCTGATGCGCATCCGGAACAGCCCGAACGTCCTGCACCACGCGGTTGCTCTTGGCGCTGAGCCCGGCGAGGCCAGCATGAGCGTGCCGAGGGGCCGTCATGGCCTGGTCACGGGCCGCTCGTTCGTCAGCCAGCACTGCCTCGGACTCGGCTCCAACGCCGAGTTCGCCCAGCACATCACCTACCCGGTTCCGGTGGACACGCTCGACCGGCTGCTGGCGGAGGCCGGCCACGGCCGGCTGGACTTCGTCAAGATCGACGTCGAGGGCGCTGAACTGCACGTGCTGAGGGGCGGCATCGGTGTCATCGAGTCGTTCCGGCCGGCGATGCTGATCGAGATCGAGGCCCGGCACACGGCGCGCTACCAGTACCTTCCCGAGGACGTCGTGAGCTGGCTCCGCGCCAGGGGCTACGCCATGTACACCTGGAATCGAGGCTGGCAGCAGGCGAGCGGGATCAGCTCGGCGACGCGGAACTACCTGTTCCGCGTCGCCGAGCGATCCCGGCCTCCTGGGCGTTCAGCCTGACCGGCGGGAGCGTCGTGACGGCCTCGCTGGTTAGCCCTCAGGGTCCGCTGCTGGCCTAGCAGCCGATCATCGCCAGCGCGGCGTGGAACGCGGCCTCCCAGCTGGCACGGTCGCGGACCGGTCCAGGCGGCGCGGGCTTGATCCGGTCCAGCGCGGCCAGCGCGCACCGGGTGAGATCTGCCGCCGAAGCGGAGCTGACCACCGCATCGCCGAGTTCGAGCTCATGCTGCAGGTTGTCGCGGCCGTGCCCCGGCACGACGTCGAGCAGCAGCAGAGGCCGGCCGATCGTACGCGCCTCGGTGCACGTGTCGCCGGAACTGGTAATGACCAGATCGGCCGCGGACATCAGGTCGGGAACGCGCTCGGTATACCCGAACGGCCGCACTCTCGGCTGGCGCGCTGCCACATCGGCCAGCTTGCGCGCGAGCCTGGCATTGTTGCCTGCGACCGCGAGCACGTTGATCCCGGCGTCACCGAGCGCTCGCGCGGCGGCGGCCAGCGGCCCGAGGCCCCAGGCGCCCGACATCAGCAGCACGCACCGCTCGCCCGCCGGGATGCGCAGGTCGGTCCTGGCCTTCGGCTGGCTCGGAGCCTGGTAGAAGGCCGACCTGACCGGTGGCGGCACGACCTGGACCTTGGCGTCGGGCCGGAAGCGCAGGACGGCCAGCTCCGCGACTTCTGCCGTGACCAGGTAGAGGTCCACGTTCGGCTGCACCCACATCCGGTGCGGAGTGGCGTCGGTGCAGAAGACCATATGCCGCATCGGTGGGTATTGCCTGGCCAGCGCGCTGGCGGCTGCGGCGCCGGTCGCGAAAACCGAAATCACCAGGTCGGCCGGGCGCCGGTCCAGGTGCGCGCGC
>JASHUE010000790.1:0-3687 GCA_030040195.1 Streptosporangiaceae bacterium
AGCACGACGACGTCAGCGCCGAACGAGGCGATGTGCTCGGCCGACCAGCCGATGTCGGAGAAGGGCACCTCGACCAGGTCCCAGCCGGGCTCTGCGTCCGGCTTGCTGCTGACCGCGTGGCGCCGCAGTCCATGCCCCGCACCGGACCGGATCCGAAGCCGGCAGGTTTGCGGCGGCGGGGCATCGGTGTGATCCCAGTCACGCACCGCGGCCCGCACATCGGTATCGGGCGGCACGGTCACCGACCCGGCCGGGCCGGTGAGCTGAACCTGGCCGAGGATGCGACTCAGCCGGAAGACCCGCTGTTCGCCTCGGTCGCGGTCGTGGCCCACGACATACCACCGGCCGTGCCTGTTCACCACGCCCCACGGCTCGAGCTGGCGCACCTGCGGGGTACTGCGGCCCGGCGCGAGGTACTCGAACGACACCGGCCGGCGATCCCTGACGGCCTCCCACAGCGGGCCGAAGGCAGCCTCGCCGGTCTGCAGCCGCGGCTCGATACCGGGCTGGGTCATGTCTTCTGCGTCGATCCCGGCCGCGCGGAGCTTGAGCAGGGCTCCCTCGGCGGCGCCTGCGAGCTCGGCCCGGCGCCAGACTCGCGCGGCGAGGCCAAGCACGGCCGCCTCGTCCGGCTCCAGCCGGATGTCGGGCAACTCATAGGCCTGCCGCGAGATCCGGTAACCAGGCTCGTCCTCGCCACCCGCGTTCATCCCCGTCTCCAGGGGGATGCCCAGCTCGCGCAGCTCATCCTTATCCCGCTCGAACATGCGCTTGAATGCATCGAATGAGTCCGGATAGCCGGGTACGGCATCCCTGATCTGGCTGGCCGTCAGGTACCTGCGCGCCGACAGCAGGCAGACGACAAGGCTGAGGAGCCGCTCGGTCTTCCGCCGGGACATCGCCTTCCTTTCCCGCCACCGACGCTACCCTGCCGGAGTGATCAGGTGGCGTAGTGGCGAGGTTTCCGCCCTCGGCAGGTCGTGGCCGGGCGCGATCGAACTTGAGGTCGCCGTCGACGGCGAGTCAGGCCGGACAATCCGGGCACTGGCTTACCCGGCGCTGACCGGGACACCGCAACCGGGCGATCGGGTCCTGCTCAACACGGGGGCACTAGATCTCGGCCTGGGCACCGGAGGCTACGCACTGGTAGTCGCCCTCCCTGACCGGCTGCCGCCCGACCGGCCCGGATCTGGCCACCTGATCAAGGCCAGGTACACGCCGCTGCAGGCCACCGTGCTCGGGGCCGACGAGCAAGGCTCGGAGTACCACGACATCCTCCGCGAAGCCGACGATCTCGGCGGGATGCCGGTCGTCGTCGCCGATCTGCACTCGGCCCTGCCCGCGGTCCTCGCGGCCTACCGCGCCGCCCGGGTGCCGGCCGAGCCAACTCGCCCCGCCCGGCCAGCCGGCTCAGCCCAGCCGCCCCAGTGGACCGGCGACGCGCCAGCCCCGGTCGTCGCCTACGTAATGCTCGACGGCGGCGCCCTGCCGGCCTGGTTCTCTCGCTCCGCGGCCGCCCTGGCCGACCTCGGCTGGCTGGCCGGGACCATAACCGTCGGCCAGGCCTTCGGGGGTGACCTGGAGGCCGTCACCCTGCACAGCGGGCTGCTAGCGGCCAGGCACGTGCTCGGCGCCGAGATGGCCGTGGTCGCTCAGGGACCAGGCAACCTCGGCACGGGCACCCGCTGGGGCTTCTCCGGGGTGGCCTCGGGCGAGGCGATCAACGCCGCCGCGGTGCTTGGCGGCAGGCCGGTCGGCTCCCTGCGGGTGAGCCAGGCCGATCCGCGGGAAAGGCACCGAGGCATTTCGCACCACAGCCTCACCGCCTACGGACGAGTCGCGCTCGCCAGGGCCGACATCGTCGTGCCCCAGTTGCCCGGCGAGTTCGGCGCGGGACTGCTGACCGCCGCCCAGGCGCTGGCTGGCCGCCACAACGTCGTCCGCGTCGACGTGGCCGGCCTGGCCGAGGTGCTCAGGGACTGCCCGGTCCCGCTGTCCACCATGGCCCGTGGCCTAGACGAAGACCCGGCCTATTTCCTTGCCGCGGCGGCGGCCGGCCGGCACGCAGCCGGCCTGCTCACGCCCGCCCCAAGTAGGCCGGGCCCGAACACGCAAGGCAACACGGGCTCAGCTTGACGGTGACTGGGCGCCCACGATGTCGATGACGAACACGAGGGTGTCGTTCTTCTTGATGCCAGCGCTGGAGTTCCCGCCATCGGGCCCGTAGCCAAGCGCCGGCGGGATGACCAGCATCACCCGGCTGCCGACCGTGACGCCCGGCAGGCCGTCGTTCCAGCCGGTGATGACCTGCCCGCCGAGCTGGAAGCTGAACGGTTCGCTGGGAGACTCCGAGGACGACGACCAGGACTGGCTGAAGACCTTCCCCGTCCGCCAGATGACTCCGACGTACTGGGCCACGACGGTGTCGCCGAGAACCAGCTTCGGCCCGCTGCCCTTGACCAGCGTCGTGACGGACAGCTTGGCCGGTGGCGCGTTCTTCGGGATCGTGACCGTCGGGGCCTGGCCGACCAGCGGGAACGAGACCGTCGGCAGGTTTCCGCCGCCCTGGGAGACGCGGGTGCCGGTGGCGGAGGCATCGGGCGAAAACTGCTGCAGCAGGTCAATGACCCAGACCAGCGTGTCGCTGCCGGTAACGCCGATCTCGGAGTTGCCGCTAGAGCCGTAGCCGTACTTGGGAGGCAGGACCGCGACAATCCGGCTGCCCAGAGTGGCGTCATCCAGCGCGGTGACCAGGCCCGGCAGTCCCAGGTCCCCGGGGATCAGCTGCGCGCCAGTGGAATAGGTGCTGTCGAGCAGCGTGCTCTTGTTGCCCGACCACTTATAGATGGTCACGTTAGCCAGGGTGTCGTCACCGCTGATCAGCTTCGCGCCTGCGCCCTTAATGGGGGTGCTGTAGACGAGGTTGCTTGAGGGGTCTTTGTGCGGGATGACCACCGTGGGCGTCTTGTTGAACGTCCCGGTCACCTTCACCGCTCCGTTGGTGTTGCTCGAGGCAGTGGGGCCCGACGAGCTGCAGCCCGCCAGGACCGCGCAGGCGACCAGCGGGACTAGCAGGGTCGCGGCGATGCGGCGCATGGTAATCCTCTGTGTTGACTTCAAGACACGTCAGCCTACCGCCATCATCTGACCAGATAGTGCGGGCAGGACGCCGGGCGGCGTGCCGTTAACCCGGCTGGACGGCGGGGGCATGGAGCCGACCTGGGGCACCGCGTCACGGCAAGCCCGACAGCAGGCTTTATTCCATACGAGCACCGTATATCCAGTGAGAAACTACACCTCCTCGGGCTGCCGGCTCGTCCGCTTACATGCCCGCGATCAGCTTCTCCACCCGCTCGTCGACCGAGCGGAACGGGTCCTTGCACAGCACCGTCCGCTGTGCCTGGTCGTTGAGCTTCAGGTGCACCCAGTCGACGGTGAAGTCGCGGCGCCGCTCCTGCGCCCGGCGGATGAACTCGCCGCGCAGCTTCGCCCGGGTCGTCTGCGGCGGGATGGACTTAGCCTCGAAGATCTTCAGGTCGCTGGTGACACGGTCCACGGCGCCGCTCTTCTGCAGCAGGTAGTACAGGCCGCGGCCGCGGTGCACGTCGTGGAAGGCCAGGTCGAGCTGCGCGACCCGGGGCGCGGACAGCGGCAGGTCGTGCTTGGCGCGGTAGCGCTCGATCAGCT
>JASHUE010000791.1:0-5410 GCA_030040195.1 Streptosporangiaceae bacterium
CGGCCTGATCCGGTACGGCCGGCGCCGGTCCCGCGGGACCGCGTCCAGCAGCGCCGCGGCCCGGCGCCCGACCGGGTCGTCGCCGATAGCGACCGGCGGCAACTCGAATACGCTCTGCGGCAGGTACGACAGGAATCTCCTGATCAGCAGGAAAGCGTCGGCTTCGGACGCGGCGATTAGGTCGACCGCCCCGTTCCGCGCATGAACGCGTGCCCCGCCAAGCTGCTCCTTGTCGACCTGCTCGCCCACGCCGGAGCTGACCACCGGCGGTCCGGCGACGAAGAGCTGCGCGGTGCCCTCGACCAGGATCGACAGGTGGGCGGCGCACAGCCGGGCCGCGCCGAGCCCTGCGACCGGACCAAGCCCGGCCGCCACCACCGGCACGGTGGACAGGTTGTCGACCACGTAGTCCCAGCCCGGGTTGACCGGCACGTAGGTGTGCCCGCTGCGCTCGAGTGTCTTGACGCTGCCGCCGCCCCCGGTGCCCTCGACTAGCCGGATGATCGGCAGCCGCAATTCGTTGGCCAGCTGCTCGGAATAGATCTGCTTGCCGGCAATCGCGGCGTCGGCGGCCCCGCCTCGAACCGTGAAATCGTCGCCGCCCACGACGACTTTCCGGCCGTTGAGGAGCCCGGTGCCGGTGACGAAGTTGGCCGGGGTGAAGCTCGCGAGCGCACCGGACTCGTCGTAGGCGGCGCTGCCGGCCAGCGCGCCGATCTCGTGAAACGACCCCTCGTCCAGCAGCTCGTGGATCCGCTCGCGGACCGTCAGCCGACCCGCGTCGCGTTGCCGCCTGACTTTCTCCGGCCCGCCCATCCGTTCCGCGAGTTCCTGGCGGCGGCGCAGTTCATCCAGTTCCGGTTGCCACGTCATGCCGACAAAAACTAACCGACCGGACCCGTCCCGACTAGATCTTGATCCGCGCCGGTCGACAGCGGTGCGCCTGACCGCGGCGCCGGAGACGGCGACAGCGCCGGTGACGGCGTGAGCACGGCTAAGGCGTTACCAGGGAGCTTGGCCAGATCCAGGCCCGTCTGCTCGTCGGGATCGGCCTCCGGGCCGGCCCGCCACTCGGCGTAGGCCAGGGCGAGCAGGTTCGGCACCAGGTCGGTTGAACGACGCACAACCCAGGCCGTGCCCTTGGTTGCCATCCAGGCGAACTGGGCCGCCTTGGTCGGCGGCCTGTTGCCCGGTTCAGGGTCGGGCTCCGGGCCGAGAGCGAAGCCCTTTGCAGCCAGCATCTGGTGGAACCGCCCGGCGATGTACCGGTGGCCGCGCTCGCTTGGGTGCAGCCGGTCGACGGCCCACATCCGCTTGTCGTAGACGACCTCGTCACTGGCCGCGTCGAAGTGCACGGTGCCGAAACGCCCGGCCAGTCCGTCCATGACGGTGTTGATCTGCCGTGCCCGCCTGGCCAGCGGCCGCGCGAAGAAACTCGGCGCGCCGAGCATCCGGCCCGGATCGGGCAGGCGCAGCGTCAGGACCTCAGCCCCGGCGGCCCGCAGCGCCCCGATCGTGTGCGCTGCGGCCGCCTCGATCCGGGCCGGGTCGAAGTTCGGGCGCAGCGTGTCGTTAATCCCCACGACGACGCTCGCAATATCGGGCCGCAGCTGGAGGGCGCGCGGCAGCTGGTCGCGCTCCACGTCGGCGGAGCACGCCCCGTTGCCGGCCACGATGTGCAGTTCCGGATCGCAGAGCCCCTCGGCGAGCAGGGCGGCCCACCCGCGCCAGGCCCGCCGGCTCCGGCCCGTCTCCGGGTCGGCGACCCGCACCGGGTCTCCCACGCCAAGCGTGATCGAATCCCCGAGGGCAACGAAGGTTGTCATGCCGCCACCTCTGCCTTGGGCGTCTCATCGGCCTCGGCACCGGCTCCGGCCGTCTTCCGGTGCGTTCCCGCTACTGTGCCGTGCAACTCCCCGGCAGCCGCATAGGCCGTGCGGCTCGCCTGGCGACTCGACGCCAGGACCGCCTCGTAGTGGTCAATCAGCTCATCGCACATGACTGGCCAGCTGCGGCCGATCACCGTCTCCCGCGCGGCGCCGCTCTGGGCCGCTCGCAGCCGCGGATCCGCGGCGAGCTTACCGACCGCCTCAGCCATCGCGGCGGCGTCACCCGGGCGGACCAGGAACCCGGTAATCCCGTCCCTGACGAGGTCGAGCGGACCGCCGGCAGCCGGGGCCACCACCGGCAGGCCGCTGGCGGCAGCCTCCTGGAGGGTCTGGCCGAATGTGTCGTGCGGGCCGCTGTGCACGAACACATCGAGGCTGGCATAAATAATGGCGAGGTCTTCCCCGCCACGTTGACCCAGGTATGCCGCATTGGGCACGGCCCTGCGGATCGCCGCCTCGGCGGGCCCGCTGCCGACGATGACCAATCGCACCCCCGGCAACTCGGCCACCTCGCAGAGCAGGTCAACCCGCTTTTCCGCCGCGAGACGGCCGACGTAGCCGACCAGCAACTCGCCGCCTGGCGCCAGCTTGGCACGGAGCTCTTCGCTTCGCTTGGCCGGATCGAACCGGACGCTGTCGACGCCCCTGGCCCAGATCCACACCCGCTCGATGCCGTTGGCATCAAGCTCAGCCGCGGTGGCAGTGCACGGGGCGAGGTTCCGGTCTGCGGCGTTGTGGATCTTCCGCAGCCTGCGCCAGCAGATCGCCTGGCCAATCCGGCCGGTGTGATACGAGCGGGCGTATGCGGGCAGGTCGGTGGCGTAGACGGTCACGATCGGGATGCCTAGCCTGCGCGCGGCCGCGCAGCCGCCCGCTCCGAGCACGAACGGGCCGGCCAGGTGCACAAGGTCGGCCCGATGGCGGGCGATGGCCTCTCGAACCGCGTGGCCGGGCAGCCCGACGCGGAAGCCGGGATAGACGGGAAGGCCGACTGACCGCACCCGGACAACGGGGAATCCGAAAGTGCTGTCTGGTCGAACCAGCCCGCGGGCTGGCTCGGGTGCGATGACCAACGGCTCGTGCCCCCGGCTCACCAGGTGCTCCGCGACGCGCACAGCAGTGTGCGCGACGCCGTTGACATCGGGCGGGAACGACTCGGTCACATACGCAACTCGCACGCTTTCACAGTGCGGCATTTGTCTACCGTAATCACCCGACACGCCGTGACGCCACGGCAAACTGTAAATGACATCTCGGCGAGGCAAAGGCGCTGGTCAGAAGGCTAGTAAGCGGCCCGATCCACCCCTATGCGGAGGGCCTGACCCAGATCAGCGAGTACCGCCACAGCGTTCGCCGAAGGAACCGCGGGCCCGGCGTGAAAGTGATGCAGGGCCACGATAGCAAGGACGACTAATAGGTGCTTACCCCGCAAAACACCTGGCCTAGATGCGACGAGGTCCCGCGCGGGAGCGATGTCCCGCGCGGGACCGTTCGCCTATCGCCCGACGAAGCAGGTGCCTGAAGGGGTCAGGCGCCGGACCGCGTCAGGGATATCGGGTCAGCCCCAGTGGCGGAAGTCCGCCGCGAGCTTCCACAGGGTCGGCGTGCCCAGGCCGGTGGCTGGGTCGTAGAGCGCTCCCCCGGTTCCGGTGTAGTAGAGATTCGTGTTGCTCGGGCCGCTGGTGTCGATCGGCGTGAACGGCGAGTTGTGCATCGTGGCGAACCGGTAGATCGCCGGGTTCCAGAACCCGAGCCGGTGACCCAGGTAGGAGTCGATCACGGCGGCCGATCCGTTCAGCTGAGGGGCAACAAAGCTGGTGCCGCCCCAGCCCGCTTCCAGGGTGCCGTCGGACTGGGGAAAGCCGCTGAAATACTCCAGGTAGCCGGTGAACGGGTCGCCGTCGGCGGCCAGGTCCGTCTCTGCCCGGCCATTGGCCTGCCCTGTGATCACCGACGACAGGGGCGCCAAGGGCGCCAGTGGGTTCGCCTGGTTCTGCGCGACGAGTTCGGTGGGCAGGCTGATATCCGTGCCCTCCTGCGTCTCCGGGTCGATCGACGTGAAGTACGGCACGGCCGAGTAGTCCCCGATGTTCCTGATCAGCCTCTGGTAGCTGGGCCGAACCTCGGCGGTGCTGTACCCGCCGCCGGTGCCGGTGATGTCGTCCACAGCGAACTGCGCTTCCGACGTGGCTCCGAACAGCGCGTAGTACGGCCACTGCCAGTCCCAGCCCCAGGCACGCTGAGCCGGGATGCGGACGTCCGTGGGATTTGCTGTCGGGTCCGACTCATCCTCCAGCGGGATGATGCCGGCCAGCGTGGTCGCGCCCGCCGTCGTGGTGAACGGGCTGTCGCCGGCGTTGTCGACCGACAGGTTCGTCGTGCCGATGTCACCGGTGGCCTCATAGGCGCCGTTGTCGCCGGCGGAGGAGAAATTGCTCTGGCCCTGAGCCGCGAGCTCAAGGAACAGCTCGTCGGTGGCCTGGATCAGCGTCGAGGACTCAGTGCCCTGAGCCGCCGTGACCTCGAGAACGGTCTCCGACTCGCCCCAGCTGCACGACACGGTCTGTGCCCGGTTCTGGCTCGCCACGGCGGCGTAGGCGTCTTCGTTGCCGAAGTCGCTGTTCGGCGCCTGGTAGACAACGATGTTCGCGTCCGGTGCGACCGCGCCCGACTGCTCGACGTCGAGCGTGGTCTCGCCCGAGCCGAGCTCGAAGCTGACCTTGCCCGAGCCGCCGTCCACGTTATCCAGCGTGATCCGGTTCGGCTTGGTCTTGATGTGCAGCACCTTCGACCAGAAGTGGGTTGCGTCGGCCGGGCGGACGGTGGCGAACGTCACAATGCCGATGGTCTGGCCCTGGCCCTTCGCACCCTTCCGGTACAGCGGGTCCAGCCCATAGTTCGCCGCGAAGTCAGCCGGCGTCCGGTTGCCCAGTTGCAGGTCCGACGACGGCTTGGCGCGGCTCACGACGTTCGCGTGCACAGCGGTGCTGCTGTAGATCGGATAGTTGTCGAGGCCCAGGATCGAC
This sequence comes from Streptosporangiaceae bacterium, assembly GCA_030040195.1. Lineage (GTDB taxonomy): Bacteria > Actinomycetota > Actinomycetes > Streptosporangiales > Streptosporangiaceae > JAJYUU01. The sequence continues at coordinate 4,916 of JASHUE010000791.1, forward strand.
TCAATGAACGAGGCGAGATTCCTCGGCAGCAGCGGCCTGTCAGTGGTCGCGTGGAACTCCACCGCAGGTCGAGCGGCGACGCCGTCGCGGGCAGGCATGGCCGCCGACTTGTATTCGGCCTGCTTCACCGAAAGTGCCCGGTTGAAATCTCTGGCCGTACCGCGGGCCGTGACGACAAGGTGATCGGCATAGGCCGTTGTCTTGATGCCATAGCGGGCGAGGTACTTCTCAAGCGCCCTGATCTGGGACTCCGGCTGGCCGTACCGCGCGGCGAACTCTGCAACGGACAGGAAGTGACCGGGCCTGATTCCGGCTTCGACCTCTCCCGCAAGCGCTCCCTCGTGACGCATCTTGAGCGCGAACGAGACGACCTCCGGCTTGGTGGGCCGCACGGGGAAGACCGGCTTGGCGTTCAGTCCGGCAAGCGTGACACCCTGCGGCACGGCGACCATCGCCGGGCCCGGGCTGGTCGTGCTTTGGGCTAGCGCCACCGCC
>JASHUE010000792.1:0-5276 GCA_030040195.1 Streptosporangiaceae bacterium
CGCGCCGGCCAGCCGGGGCGCGGCTGCGGACGCGCTCAACTCGCACCGGGTGATCTCGCCGTCTTCGATCACCACGGTGCCGTCGGTGCCGGTGACTTCCAGACGCTGGGCAAAGCCAGGGAAGACGGCCGTGCTCGCGACGACCGTCCCGACCGCGCCCGAGGCGAACCGCAGCAAGGCCAGGGCGGCATCCTCGACCTCTATCTGGTGCGTCTGGGTCGCGAACAGCGCGGTCACCTCGGCGACCGGACCCATGCACCACAGCAGCAAGTCGAGGTAGTGAATGCCCTGGTTCATCAGCGAGCCACCGTCGAGAGCCCACGTTCCGCGCCAGGCCGCGCTGTCGTAGTAGTCCTGGCTGCGGTACCACTTCGTGCTGGCCTCGCCCAGGACGAGGCGGCCGAGCTGGCCATCGTCCAGCAGACGGCGCAGCTCGACCAGCCCCTGGTCGAACCGGTGCTGGGAGATGACGGTCAACAGGACCCCGGCGGCGCGGGCGGCGCTGATAAGCCGGCCGGCGGCAGCAAGGCTGACATCAATGGGCTTCTCGACAACCAGGTGCTTGCCCGCCGCCGCCGCGCGCATGCCCACCTCCGCGTGCAGGCCACTCGGCACGCACACCGATACGACGTCAACGTCGTCACGCGCCAGCAGCGCATCCAGGTCGGGCTCGGCGGCACACCCATGCGCCGCGGCCAGAGACTTGGCGCGCTGCGGCTCTACGTCGGTGACGGCAATCAGCGTGGCGTCCGGGATCGACGCGATCGCGTCGGCGTGCACCGCGGAGATCACGCCGGCGCCGACGATGCCGATGCCGCGAGCCCTCCGGGCGCCTGCGCCGATTGGCTCGGTCATGCTGCGGCGTCCGGCTCGGTGAACCAGGTTCTCAGCACCGGCAGGTGTCGCGGGAGCGCCACTTCAGGCTCCTCAATCTCGGGGTGCCACCGCTTCTCCCACTCCACCGTTATCCAGCCCTCATATCCTTCGCAGTTCACGGACAGGTAACTTCCTTCCTGGCCCCGGCTCGGAAACCCGCGCTGCGGCCCGCCTGTCCCCCGATCGCCGACCGATCTCCCCATGTTCTCGCAAAAGACCCTTCAAGACGGGAACGAAGCCGCGCGCGGCCAGCCCCCGTACGGCCGCGCGCGGTGCTCCGTAACCGCCCGGGCACGCTGTCCTCAGCGCGTCCAGCTCTGATGGCCCGCGGCTACCGGGTCGAGCTTCGCGGCCCTGGCCACGATGATGAACCGCTGCACCGCGAGGCTGACGACCAGGTAGAGCAGCACAGTGGCCGTGCCTATGTCCCCGACGCCCTTGTCGTGGCCAATCAGCGCGTCGTAGCCCAGGTGCGCGCCCAGCGCGATGACCCACAGCACGGCGGTCAGGACGTTGCCCTGTGACCAGGGCTGCCCGTCCTTCATCCAGACCCGGACCGTGAAGGCCCGGAGAGCACCGAACACGGCTGCCAGCACCAGGCTGCCGGCGAGTGCAGCCGTCGCGATGGTCGCGTCAACGTGGTTCTTCTGCATGAACTCGACGGTCTCGACGATTCCGATGATCCCGAGGATCAGGTACAGCCGCTGATTGGCCTGGCGGACCGGCCTCGCCATCAAGTTGCGGTAGATCAGCAGGCCGAGGACGGCAACGCCGATGAGGAGGTAGACCAGCGTCTGGCTGTTCATGTGTCCGAGTCTCTTTTCAGTGGCCCTGCGCGCGAGCCTGGCTGCCCGGCGGTCGGTCAGGACCGACACACATCAGGCTAGGCGCGACGGTTAATCCTGCCCCATGCACGCTGTCCGGACTCAGCCGTGACAGATGTCACTAGGCGCATCGAGACGGTGACAGACCGCCTGTTAGGTTGAGCCAGGGGGAAATCGAGAGGCCGGATCGGAGGTATTCGATGGGCCTGCCTGCACGTCAGCGCAGGGTCCTAGATCGGATCGAATGCGGGCTGCGCGGGTCAGATCCGAGACTTGCGGCTCTTTACGCGATATTTTGCCGGCTCACCAGGGAAGAGGAAATGCCCAGGATCGAGCAGCTGCGGCACCGCGCCGTGGTCGTGATCGTGCACCTGCGTTTCCGGCTGGTGAGCTTCCTGTCCAGGGTGATGCGGCGACTGGTCCCCCGTCAGCGTGCCGCGATCTTCTTCCCGTTGGCGCTCGCGCTCGCGGTCACGTCCATTGTGTTTGCGGCGCGATCCAGTCCCGGGTCTCGCTGCATGCCGGTCATACCTCTGGCGGCCGGCGCGAGGTACCCGTCCAGCAGCAAGCTGTGCAAGTCCTCGCCGGTGCTGACCTCAGTAGGCCACTGACCCGGGGACGCCGGCAGTTAGTACTTGACTGCCGCCAACTGCGGCCGCAGGCAGGGAGCGGCCGCGTTGTTTCCGCTAGCGGCGCCCTGGGCGGCGCAGGTCGTCAGGAGTGTTATGCCCCTGGGCGAGCTGACGCTGCCGCCGAGGCCGGTCGGGTCAACGAAGAAGTGCGGCCAGGGCAGCGCCGGGGACGTCCACACGACCCTGTGGGTCACGACGTCATAGCCCCACGCCTCGCCGAGGTCACCCTGGGCCTGGTCAAGCCCGAGCGCCACACCGTCAATGATCGCGTAGAGACTGGCCGACAGTGCCGGGACCGGATTGTTGACGGCCGCTCCGGTGTGAACATTCACGCCGGTCAGCGTGCCACCGCTGCTGACGTAGGCCGTCTGCGTGCTTGAGTCGATCAGCTCAAGCGTGCCGGGGCGCTGCAACCGGGCCGCCAGGGGCCAGAGCAGCCGTCCGCTCTGCGCGCTGTACCCGGAAAGGCCGTTGGCGCCGGCGAACAACGCCACCCCGCCGACGACGCCGGCCAGCGTGCCGGCGAAGGCCCGGCCGGGCGGCCTGATCGCCTGCTCGGCCCCGGTACGCAGGTCAATCCGCCGCAGCGCTGTGACCGGGGACGAGCTCAGATAGCCCCCGACGGTCTCCTCGAGGTACAGGTACCGTCCGCTGACCTTCCAGGCCTGCGCGACTCGGCCCGTGGCCCGGCGCCACAGCACCCGCCGGGTGCCGGTGGCATAGCTCGTCACCGCCGAGGCGCCGACGACGACGGTGTTCGCCTTGCCTGCCCACACCGCGCCGCCGATCTGGGCCGAGGGGTAGGACAGTAGCTGGGCTCCGGTCGCCGCCGAGAGCATGACCTGATACCAGCTCGGGCTGCCGGATACCGCCGGTACCTCGACTCCGACGGCTACCTCGGAAGGCCAGGCCCTCAGGCTGACGATGGCCGTTCCCGGCCCGAACCCCGTGAGCACGGTGTCCCACGCCGGCTCTCCGGTCCTGGCGTGGTAGGCGGCCACCAGCATTCCGTCTCCGAGCACGGCCAGGTTCTCGTTGGCGGCCACGTACGCGTCGCCATTGGCGGGCTCGGTCCCGGCGACTCCGTCCTCGGCTATCCAGTGGCCCGGCAGCGCTCGGGTCCACAGGATCGAGCCCTCCGGCGCGCACCGCGTGCCCAGGCAGCGCTTACTCGCCCGGCTGCTTGCGTGGCCGGGAATCACGGCCGCAGCCACGAGAACGACGGCGAGGATGCCTCGCCGTGTCCATGCTGCCGACCCCCGAGGGACCTTCACGCCTGCCAAACGCCCTTCCAGCCGCGCGACCTGGCCAGACCCCGGAGCAGCTGGTCCTGGTGCGGACGCCGGCTTTCCCCGGCCGGCTGATCATTTATACCCAACGGTAGACCCAGTTCATGTCCGATGTGACCGGACTTTGCCGCCGAGAGTGCTTATCGGGGGACGAGCCCGAACCCTCCGCGCGGGCCAAGCGTCCGGTGCGCCCGGCCCGCGTATCGGGCAGATGGTCAGGCCTGCGGCCCCGCGACTTCAGTAGCGTGGGATTGGCCACTCTGGCCTGTCCTATTTGGAGGAATTGATGCCCGACCGCGCTCCGCTGCCTTATGACTTCCACCCGCCAGTGCCCTCTTTCACGGTCGAAAGCGACGACGTCGCGCATGACCAGCAGATGGGCGACGCGCAGGTCTACAACAGCTTCGGGATGACCGGCCAGAACATCTCTCCCGAGCTGCGCTGGTATGGCTTCCCGGCCGAGACCAAGGGGTTCGCGGTGACGTGCTATGACCCGGATGCGCCGACTGGGTCAGGGTTCTGGCACTGGATCGTCCTTGACATTCCCGCCTCGGTGACTGAGTTGGCCGCCGGAGCGGGCAGCGCCGGCGGGCCGGGCCTGCCGGAGGGAGCCTTCTCCGTGCGCAACGACTACGGCACCAAGGACTTCGGCGGGGCCGCACCCCCGCAGGGCGACCGGGCGCACCGGTACGTCTTCGCCGTGCACGCGCTGGATACCGACCACCTCGGGGTGGACTCAGACGTCTCGGCCGCGGTGGCCGGCTTTAACCTGAGGTTCCACACGATCGCCAGGGCGCAGATCGTTCCCGTCTTCGGTCACTGAACGCCGGGCCGCGCTGGGCCCGCCGGCGGCAGCGCGAGTGCCGCCGCCGGCTGGCCCTCATGTCGGCGCCCGGTACGCCCTTCTGGCGCAGCTTTCACTCGCGGGCCAGGCTGGCCAGCACCTCGCGCTCACGATCGGGATCCAGGCCGTGGGCGGGTCGACTGGCCGGAACCGGCGGGTCGCCTTCCTCCTGCAGCCAGGCCCAGGTATCGGCCACAGTCTCCGCGACCGGGCGGCAGGTGAGCCCGGCAGCGTAGGCGGCACTGACGTCCCCGTTGTGGATGCCCGCCCCTTCACCGTCGGGCGGCAGCCAGATGGGCAGCTGAATCCACGGCTCGATGCCTGCGGCAATGATCACCTCCGGTGGCGCCCAGACCAGCCGCGCGTCGGACCCGGTCGCGGCGATCGCAGCCTCCAGCAGGCTGGCCATGGTGGCGTGGCCGGGCCGGCTGACGGTGTTGAAAACGCCCGAGATACCCCCGTCCGCCGCGTGCAGGAGCCACCGCGCCAGGTCACGGCAGTCGATGTACTGCAGCTTCATATCGGCGGGCCCCGGCGCGAGCACGTCACCGCCACGCTCGATCCGCCGCAGCCACCAGGGCATCCGGCCGACAAGCTCGTACGGCCCGAGGATCAGCCCCGCCCTGGCCAGGACGGTCCGGTCTGCCCCGAAGCCCTCCTGCGCCGCCAGTTCGCCGCCGCGCTTGGCCGTCGCGTAGTCGTCACCGGCCTCGCTGCGGGCGTCGCCGTCGACAACCGGCCCTGACTCGTCCAGCCCGACCGCCGGTGGCCATTGGTAGACCGAACGCGTCGACACGTAACCGTAGTGACC
>JASHUE010000793.1:0-3458 GCA_030040195.1 Streptosporangiaceae bacterium
GGCCAGGTCGCGATGGCGGCGTTCCAGGTCGTCAGCGCCGGCACCGAGGCCCAGGCGGCGCAGGCCGGGCAGCTCCTGGCCGAGACCCGCAAGTCGCTGTACCGGATCCTCGCAGCTGACGAGGACGAGACCAGCGGTGCCGGAGAGTAACGCGGCACCGCTGGCGGCCAGCTACGCAGTTAGGCTCATTGGTAGCCGACCCAGGGAGGCATCAGGAGTGGCAGCGCAGACGGGCACGCGGCGCAGTGACGTGCAATTGAACGGCAGCGCCGGGACCGAGGCCGTGATATCTGTCTCCGGCCTGGTGAAGAGGTACGGGGACGTGGAAGCCGTGCGCGGCATCGACTTCGAGGTAGCCAGAGGCGAGACCTTTGGCTTCCTCGGGCCGAACGGCGCCGGCAAGACCACGACGATCAAGATCCTCTGTACGCTCGCGGAGGCCACCGCGGGCTCGGCGATGGTCGCCGGATACGACGCGGCCGCAAACCGGGACGCCGTGCGGCGGAACATCGGCCTGGTCTTCCAGGACACCACGCTCGACACCTACCTGACTGCCGAGCAGAACCTGCGGTTCCACGCTGAGCTCTACGGCGTGCCGAAGTCTGCGGTCATGCCGCGGATGCGGCAGGTCATGGACATGGTGGGGCTGTGGGATCGCAAGGACAGCCTGGTGAGCACCTATTCGGGGGGCATGCAGCGGCGACTCGAGATCGCTCGGGGCCTGCTGCATGCTCCCCATGTGCTTTTCCTGGACGAGCCGACGGTCGGGCTTGATCCGCAGACTAGATCGTCGATCTGGGCTTACATCAATGACCTGAAGACCCGCGAGGACATCACGATCTTCCTGACCACCCACTACATGGACGAGGCCGAGCACTGCGACCGGATCGCGATCATCGACCACGGCAAGATCGTGGCCATTGATACGCCCGAGGCGCTGAAGGCAAGCATCGGCAAGGACCGGGTGCAGATCCACACCGCCGACGACCAGGGCGCCATCGCCGAACTGCGCCAGACCTTCGGGCTCGACGCGGCCATCCACGAGGGCGCCGTGACGTTTTCGGTCGCCGCCGGGGAGCAGTTCGTGCCGAGGCTCTTCACCGAGTTCAGCATTCCCATCAAGTCCGTGAGCGTCTCCAGGCCGTCGCTTGACGACGTGTTCATGTCGTACACGGGCACCACGATCCGCGATGCCGAAGGCGGCGCGGGCAACGAGTTCATGCGCAACATGCACAAGATGCGCACCGGCGGAAGGCGGTAGCTATGGCGACGCAGACAACTGGGCCCGCTACCGTCACCGACACCGGGGGCGTGGTCGACCGGATCAGGGTGTCGGTGCCAGATCGCGGCCTGCAGCACGACCTGCGCGCGGTCAGCATCGTGTGGCGCCGCGAGCTGATCAGGTTCAGGACCGACCGGCTGCGGGCCATCACCTCGCTGGTACAGCCGTTCCTGTTCCTGTTCATCCTGGGGACGGGGTTGTCCAACCTGGCTGGCGGGAGCCTGCCACATTCGGCCAACTTCGACTTCAAGACCTTCATTTATCCCGGCGTGCTGGCCATGTCGGTGCTGTTTACCGCGATCTTCTCGGCCGGGTCGATCGTCTGGGACCGTGAGTTCGGGTTCCTGCGCGAGATCCTCGTGGCGCCGGTCAGCCGGGCGTCGATCGTGGTGGGCAAGTGCCTGGGCGGCGCGACCATCGCCACCTTCCAGGGCATCATCTTCCTGTGCCTGGCCTGGTTTGCGCACGTGCCCTATAGCCCGGTACTGATCTTCAGCTTGATCGGCATGCTGCTGCTGCTCTCGTTCACGCTGACCGCGTTCGGGGTGATGATGGCGGCCAGGATCAAGCAGTTCCAGGCGTTCATGGCGCTGACGCAGATGCTGGTCATGCCGCTGTTCTTCCTCTCGGGGGCGCTGTATCCGCTCAACGGGCTGCCGGCCTGGCTGACGGTTCTCACCAGGCTCGACCCGCTGACCTATGTGGTCGGGCCGATGCGGCACCTCGTGTTCAGCCGCCTGAGCGTGCCGCCGTACCTGGCCGCCTACATCAACGGCCACCTGGCGCCCAGCATCACCTGGGGCGGCTGGGTCGTGCCGCTGTGGTTCTCGCTCGGGATCGTGGCGGTGATGGGGCTCGTCATGATGTCCGTGGCGATCGCGGAATTCAGCAAGACGGAGTAAGTCGATCTCTGGGGCCTTGCCGGGCGGATTGCGGGTTTTTGCGGCGCCGCGAACATAGGGCGACTGCGGGTTTTTGCGGCGCCGCGAGCATGCGGGAAGCGGCCCGAAGGGCCGCGAACATAGGGCGACTGCGGGTTTTTGCGGCACCGCGAGCATGCGGGAAGCGGCCCGAAGGGCCGCGAACATAGAGCGACTGCGGGTTTTTGCGGCGCCGCGAGCATGCGGGAAGCGGCCCGAAGGGCCGCGAACATAGAGCGACGCCGGGTGGCTACGGGGGCAAACCACCCGGCGTCGCGTTCATCGGCGCTCCGACGGGGGCCCGGAACGCCGGCAATTGGTGCCCCAGCGGGGGACCAGAGCACCGCTAAGCATGTTACACCGAACCTCCCCCTAATGCGTCAAGACCGGATTACGAGGATCTCTCAGCATCCGGCCGACTGGTACCGCCGATTTGTTCGGCTATGCGGGAGGCGTTGTCGCACCAGGCAGCTGGGTATGCCGGGGCGCGCCGACAACGTAGGGAAATGAGATGACTGCCGCTAACGTCCGGTTGCGGAAGCGGGCGGCACATGCGGGTCGGCGCCCTGGCCGGACTGCCCGTCATTCGGCGGCGTGGATCCCTGTGGCGGCACATAGCGCTCAGGCAAGTTCGGCTGGTACTGGCGGAACCCGCGGCTGTAGGGCTCCCGGCCGCCATTGGCGAAGATGACGGCGAAATACGGGATCACGAGAGCCCCGACCAGGGGGATCGCGGTGAGCCAGCCCAGGTGATTAACGAACATCAGCAGCGCCGTCAGGAAGCACAGGGTCCTGATGCCCATCATGAGCAGATACCGGCGCTCGCGGTACCTGATGTCCGAGGACAGCCCCGGTCGTGCCTCGGTGACCAGGTGTGCCTGGTCACGACTGGAGCGCTGAGGCCTTCGCACGCTTCCACGTTATTCCGCTCGCGCGCCCGTCGCCAGCGCGGGGGGCAGACGCTGAGGTTCCGGAATGGGCGAGCCTGGCATGGCGGCTGGCCGCAGGTGGTAAAGGTGGCATAGCGACGGCGTCGCGGGCCCGCGGCAGCGGGCGGAGCAACCCATGACCCGCTCTAACCAGGGAAGGCAGGCAGCAATGACCGATCGCACATACCGGGTTACCGAGATCGTCGGCACGTCGCCCGAGGGTGTCGAGCCAGCCATCAGGGGCGCACTCCATCGGGCCGCGCAGACGCTACGGCATCTGGACTGGTTCGAGGTCACCCAGATCCGCGGCCAGATCGTGGACGGTGA
>JASHUE010000794.1:0-7202 GCA_030040195.1 Streptosporangiaceae bacterium
GGCGTTCTTGCGCGGGCGGTCCTACACCGAGCCGCCCGACATCACTGCCAGGGTGTGCGGAATCTGCCCGGTCGCGTATCAGACCAGCTCGTTCCTCGCAATCGAGGCGGCCTGCGGCGTCGCGGTCCAGGGTCCGATCGCCGACTTGCGCAGGCTGCTGTACTGCGGTGAGTGGATCGCGAGCCACGCACTGCACATCTACATGCTGCACGCACCTGACTTCCTCGGCTACCCGGGCGCGGTCGAGATGGCCCGTGACCACCGGCAACTGGTCGAGCGCGGGCTCGCGCTGCGCCGTGCAGGCAACGCGATCATGGAGACGCTTGGCGGGCGGGCCGTGCACCCGGTCAACGTGCGGGTGGGCGGCTTCTTCTCGGTACCGGCACGATCCGATCTCGAGCGCCTCGCCGGGCAGCTGAGAGCGACGCTCGAGCCGGCGCTGGAGACAGTCAGCTGGGTCGCCGGCTTTGACTTCCCCGACTTCACCGTCGACCACGAGTTGATGGCGCTCAGTCAGCCGGGGGCTTATCCGATCGAGCGCGGGACAGTGGTCACCAGCGGCGGCCGCAGTTTCGGCGCCGCGGAATTCGAGGAGCATGTGGTCGAGCGCCAGGTACCGCACTCGACGGCGCTGCAGGCCCGGCTGGCCGGTCAGGACGGCTCGTACCTGACCGGGCCGCTGGCCAGGTACACGCTGAACGCCCAGTACCTGCCGCCGCTGGCCGCCGCCGCGGCCGCTGCGGCCGGACTCGGGGCCAGCTGCCGTAATCCCTTTCGCAGCATCATCGTGCGGGCCGTCGAGGTTGTCTGCGCACTTGAGGAGGCGATCCGGCTCATCGAGGCGTACCAGCCGCCTGCGGTGGCCAGCCTGCCAGTGCGGGCTCGGGCAGGCCGGGGACACGGCGTGTCCGAGGCGCCGCGCGGGGTGCTGTACCAGCGGTACGAACTCGATCCGGATGGAATCATCCTCAGCGCCAGGATTATCCCTCCGACCTCGCAGAACCAGGCGGCGATTGAGCGAGACCTCGCCCGGGTTGTACAAGCCCGCCTTGGCCTGGCGGATGGCCTTCTCACCCGACTGTGCGAGCAGGCGATCCGCAATTACGATCCGTGCATTTCGTGCGCGACCCACTTCCTGCGGCTGCGGATCGACCGCGCGTGAGGTACGAGCGCCGGACCGTGATCATCGGCATCGGAAACGAGTACCGGTGCGACGACGGGGTCGGGCCCGCCGTGATAGCAAGCCTGCGCGGCCGACTGCCGCCGGATGTGGAGCTGCTGATCAGTGACGGCGAGCCGGCCGCGCTGCTCGAAGACTGGGCGGACGCCGGACTGGTGATCGTCGTGGACGCAGTCGCCGGGAACCATCCAGGCCTGCTCCACCGGATGGTCCTCACCGGGGCCGATTCAGGCCCGAGCGCGGGGGCGGAGCCAGGACTAGGCGCGGGCGATGGAGAGCCGGCCAGCTCTCACGGCCTGGGACTCGGCACCGCGGTCGAGCTGGCCGCCGCGCTCGGGCGACTGCCGGCCACGCTGATCGTGCATGCGGTGGAGGCGGCGAATTTCGGCCAGGGGCTCGGACTCAGCCCCGCGGTGGCGGCCGCGATGGAGGAACTTACGACAGCCGTGCTTGCCGACATCGGCCCGGCGAGAAGCCTTTGACCTGCGGGGATCGGGACCTTTGGCCCTCGCGCTGCGGCCTGGCTGGCGGCAGCCTCAACGAGTAGGTATGCAGGGCGAGCCGAGGTCCTGTTGGTCGTGGCCCGGCGCTGGCCGGGTATGCACAGGGGATCGCCGGCTGGCGAGGGGAGACCTGATGAATGAACCGGCGAGCGGTGGCGGAGCCCTGACGCCGTTCGCGAGCGTGTCGGAGACGCACTCGGCGGCGGTGTTCTTCGCCGGCGACCGCGCCTACAAGCTGAAGAAGCCGGTACGGCTGGACTTCCTGGACTTCAGCACCGTCGAAGCTCGCGCGGCTGCCTGCGCCAGGGAGACCGAGCTCAATCGCCGGTTCGCCCCCGACGTCTACCTCGGTGTCGCGGAGGTCAGGGATCCGGCCGGCACGGTGTGCGACCACCTGGTCGTGATGCGCCGGATGCCGGACAGCCGGCGGCTGTCGGCACTCGTCCGGGCGGGCGAGCCGGCCGCGACGGCGGTACGCCAGGTCGCGCGCCTGCTCGCCGCACAGCACGCGTCGGCCGCGCGCAGTCCGCAGATAAGCCGCGAGGGCGGCCGCGACGCGGTCCGGGACCGGTGGCACGACAACTTTGACCAGCTCAGGACCGTCAGCCGCGACCTGATCGACGCCGCCGAGATCGACGAGGCTACGCGGATGGCGGACCAGTTCCTGGCCGGGCGCGGGGCGCTCTTCGACGCGCGGGTCAGCAGCGGACGCATCGTCGATGGTCACGGAGACCTGCTCGCCGACGACATCTTCTGCCTCGACGATGGCCCTCGGATCCTCGACTGCCTCGACTTCAATGACCATCTGCGGTGGGTCGACGGCCTGGACGATGCTGCGTTCCTCGCCATGGACCTGGAGCAACTCGGCGCACCCAAGCTTGCCGAGCAGTTCGTGCGCTGGTACGGCGAATTCTCCGGTGACGAATGCCCATCGTCGCTGTGCCACCACTACGTCGCCTACCGGGCCGTCGTCCGGGCCAAGGTGGGCTGTGTCCGGGCCGGACAGGGCGACCCGGCCGCGGCCGGCGGCGCGCGGAAGCTCATCGCCGCCGGGCTGCGACACCTGCGCGCGGGAATGGTCACGCTGGTGCTCGTCGGCGGTCTTCCCGGCACGGGCAAGTCATCGCTGGCCGGCGAGGTCGCCGGTCAGCTTGGCTGGGTGGTGCTCAGCAGCGACCGGATCCGCAAGGAGCTCGCCGGGGTAGAGCCGGATCAGCCCGTCGCCGCGGAATTCGGGACCGGAATCTACGCTGCGGCGTGGACTGACCGGACCTATGCCGAGCTGCTCAATCGTGCCGCCGAGCTGCTTGCGATGGGCGAGTCGGTCCTTATCGACGCGACCTGGTCGTCTGCCGCTTACCGTCAGCTAGCGGCCGCGATCGCCGCGCAAGAGCAGGCCGAGTTCGTGCAACTGGAATGCGCGACGCCGCGGGAGGTCGCCGCAGTCCGCATCGCCGGCCGGGCGGGCGATGCATCGGACGCCACCGCGGCGATCGCGGCGCGGCTTGCGGCCGAGTGGGCGCCGTGGCCGCAGGCCATGATGATCGACACCAGCCCGGCAGCCGGGTCGGCCGGGCCCGTCGAGCAGGCGCTCAACGTCATCCGCCCGCACGGTCCCGAGCACGTATGGCGCCCGTTGCGTCCTTACATGCTGCCGGGCTGACTGATTTCGGGCGCTCAGGGATTCGGCCGGACGTCCCTGAACCCGGGTGCGGCGGCGTTGAAGGTGGCGAACACCCTCTGCACGTCACCGGCGGCAGCGCCGAGTCGCATGAGCTCTGGCACGAGCGCCGCCGTGTTGGGCGTGGCCATCGGGCCGAAGCAGCCATAGCAGCCGCGGTCAAACGCCGGGCAGATCGCACCGCACCCGGCCTGCGTGACCGGCCCGAGGCATGGCGTGCCATGGGCCACCATCACGCACGCGGTGCCGCGGAGCTTGCACTCCTGGCAGACGCTGTGACCGGGTATGCGGGGCTGCCGACCGGCCAGCAGAGCGGAAAGTACGCCAACCAGCTGACGTTTGTCGATCGGGCAGCCGCGCAGCTCGAAGTCGACTGCGACATGGCTGGAGACCGGCGTCGAGGTGGCAAGGGTATCCACGTAATCGGGCCGCGCGTACACGACCGCGCTAAATTCCGCGACGTCGGCGAAGTTCCGTAGGGCCTGGATGCCGCCGGCGGTAGCGCATGCTCCGATGGTCACCAGTGTCGCCGACTCGGCCCGGATCCGCCTGATTCGCTCGGCGTCGGCCGCGGTCGTAACCGACCCCTCGACCAGGGACACGTCGTACGGCCCTGGGAGGTCGGTATTCGTCGCCTCGGTGAAATGCGCGATGTCTACCTCGGCGGCGAGGGCGAGCAGCTCGTCCTGGCAGTCCAGCACCGTGAGCTGGCATCCGTCGCAGGACGCTAGCTTCCAGACGGCCAGCTTAGGCCGTGGCCGCTCGGGCATCTAAAGCTCCTTGATCGATAGCAGCGGCGCCGCAGCGTGGTAGCTGACGACCGGGCCATCTCGGCACAGGAGTAGCGGCCCGAGCTGGCAGTGGCCGCATTCGCCCACGCCGCACTGCATGTTCCGTTCGAGTGAGACCCTGATCTGGCTCGCCGTCATCCCGGCGCCAAGGAGCGTGCGCGCGGTCAGCCGCATCATGACCTCAGGGCCGCAAACGAGCGCCAGCGTCCGCTGCGGGTCCAGGCCCGCCGGGCCGATCAGCTGAGTGACGACGCTCACATGTCCCTGCCAGCTGGCGTCGGCCCTGTCTACGGTGACCTCGACGCGGGCGCCGAGGTCGCGCCACAGGCCGTATTCGGCCGGGAAGACCAGCTCCGCCGGCGACCTGGCCCCGATCAGCACCGTGATGCGGCGGTAGCGGACGCGTTCGCTCAGGGCAGCCAGCACGGCAGGCCGCAACGGGGCCAGGCCGATCCCGCCCGCGATCACCAGCAGGTCTTGCCCGAAAGCGTCTGACTCACGCCAGCTCGTGCCGAAGGGCCCGCGGACTCCGACAACCTGACCCGGTGCTGCCGCGCAGAGCGCCCGGCTGACCGCGCCGACGGCCCGGATCGTATGCGTCAGGCCAGCCGGGCCGGCCGGGCCGCTGACCGATACCGGGATCTCTCCGATCCCGAACGCGTACAGCATCATGAACTGACCGGGATGGAAGCTCTCGAGCGGAGCGCCCGCGGGCTCCAGGGTGAGGGTCACGGTGTCGTGCGTCTCGTCCCGGCGTTGGCTCACCCGGTAGCTGGCCGGCCTCTGGCTCATCGTCATCGCGGGCCTCTGGCACTCGGCGTCGGCGCCGCGTAAAGGTCAAGGATCCTGATTCTGGCGGCCTGGAGCCGGGAGATAGCAGCGCCGAGCAGTCGGCGGGTCAATTCATAGCCGAGCTCATGGTCGCGGTCGCACAGTGCCTGGATGGCGGCGCTCCGGAATTCCAGTGCCGTCACCGGTAGCTGAGCCACGGCCCCGAACTGCCATCGCGGGACAGGCCCGAGCCAGGACAAGCCGAGCTCGTCACCTGGCCCCAGCGTCTCCACGGTAAGCAGGCCGCGTCCGGGTACCTGCAGGTCAAGCGAAACTCGCCCCGAGCTAATCAGCCAGAGCCTGTCAGCAGGCTGATCCTCGGCGAAGAATCGCTTCCCGGCCGGAACCTCGATGAGGGTAGCCAGGGCGGCCAGCCGGTCGATGTGCTGCCCGGAGAGCCCGGCGGCGAACGCGTGGTCGGCGAGAACGGCGGCAACGACTTCGGTCACGTCTCGGCCTCCGGTTCGCCGAGCTCGGCCCGCAGCGCCGCCACTTCCTCGGTGATGTCGATGCCGACCGGGCACCAGACGATGCACCGGCCGCAGCCGACGCACCCGGAGGTGCCGAACTGGTCGTGCCAGGTGCCCAGCTTGTGGGTGAGCCACTGGCGGTAGCGGCTTTCGCCCGAGGACCGCACCGGGCCGGAATGCAGGTACGAGAAGTCAAGATCGAAGCATGAGGCCCAGCTTTGCCAGCGCTCGGCGTGGTCGCCGCTGAGGTCGGTAACGTCCTCGACTGTCGTGCAAAAGCAGGTAGGGCAGGCCATCGTGCAGTTTCCGCAGGTCAGGCACCGCGACGCGACCTCCTCCCACCGCGTCGCGTCATGGCTGCCGGCCAGCAGGTCGCGCAGGCCATCCGCTTGCATGGTCCGGCCCATCTTGCCGGCGGCCGCGGTTACGCCGTCACGGGCCCGCTGCACCGCGCTCGGGTCCGCCGGCAGCGGCTCGAGCCCGGCGAGCATCGCCTCCCCAGCCGGGGAGCCGGGCTCGACGATGAAGACGTGGTCAGGGCCGGTCAGCTCGGTGAGCAGCAGGTCGTATCCGGGACCGGCCTGCGGCCCGGTCCCCATGGACGTGCAGAAGCAGGTTTCCCCTGGCTCGGTGCAGTTCACGGCGACCACGAAGGTCGACGACCGGCGACTGGCATAGGCCGAGTCCGGGTGGGAGGGTGCGCCGAGCACCTGGTCCTGGATCTGAATGGCCCGCAAGTCACACGGGCGGACACCGATGAATGCGAGCTTGGCGTCGCCGCGCGGTGCCGCAGCGGCCGAGTATCCGCCGTCCGCCGTCCGCCGGGCCGACCAGAGCTGCTCGCGCGGCGGATGGAGGAACTGCTTCCACGAGCCCGGGCCAGCCGCGTGCCCGAAGGCGGCATCATCATCACGACGGCGGAGCCGGTAGCCGCCGGGAGCCAGGGTGACGCCCCAGCCGAACGGCAGTTCGTCGGCTGAGGAGAGCTCACGCAGGACGATGGCGCCATTCACCACCTGCGGACCGATGACCTGGTAGCCGGCCTTCCGCAGGGACTCGTGCAGCCGGGCCAGGCCGGTGGCGGGCAGCTGCCACGCCGATCGACCTGACTCACTATCCGTGCTCACGTGGTTCTCCAGGCTTGCATTCAGTGATCATTTCATTCTTGGTTCTGGCCGCCCGAGAGACCAGGGTCTAATGGCCTCTCCACGGACCCGGCCAGGTGGCCGGGCACGGAGGCCCGGAGCCGACCTCGTTCCCCCCAAAGCCCACACGTGACGAAGGTCCCGCAATCAGCTGGCCCTACGGCCCTAGGGCGCACGTCGCTGAGGGTGTGTGATGACAGTTACGGGAGGGACCAGCCGAGCCCCTGTCGCGGGGATGCTGGCGGGCAGCCAGCACACCGCGAAATCCGGATCCGCGAGAAGCGGGTGGGTCCCTCCCGCTCAGCATGCATGCAGCCACCCGACGGCGGTCATGAGTCCGTCGGGCCAGGGCCCTTCGTCCCTGGCCGCCAGCGCTGGTGCCTGCGAGGCTCTGATTGGGCGTCGAACGAGGAGTTGAGCGCCATGACCACGCGGGTAGAGGACGTGATGACGCGCAACGTCGTTTCGCTGCGCAAGCACGCGCAATTCAAGGAGATCGTGCACGTCATGCGTAGCCGCAAATTCAGCGCGTTCCCTGTGCTCGACGACCATGACCGGGTCATCGGCGTGGTATCCGAGGACGACCTGCTGGTCAAGGAGG
>JASHUE010000084.1:0-8047 GCA_030040195.1 Streptosporangiaceae bacterium
GCCCGGTTCCGACCGCCGTCCCGCCCATCGCCAGCTTCCGCAGGCCGCGGGTGGAGTGCTCGACTTCGGCAATCGCATCATCGAGCGCGCCCGCGTATCCTGACCACTCCTGCCCGACCGTCAGCGGGGTGGCATCTTCCAGGTGGGTACGGCCGATCTTCACCACGTCGGCCCACTTCCTGGCGTTGCGCTCGGTCGCGTCCCGGAGCCGCCTGAGCGCCGGGATTGTCTTCTCGGTCGTCATCTTGTAGGCGGCGATGTGCATCGCGGTCGGGAACGTGTCGTTGCTCGACTGCCCCATGTTCACGTGATCGTTGGGATGTACCGGCTCCTGCGAGCCGAGCGTTCCGCCCACTAGCTGGATGCAGCGGTTCGAGATGACCTCGTTGACGTTCATGTTCGACTGGGTCCCTGACCCGGTCTGCCACACATACAGCGGGAATTCCGCGTCCAGCGCTCCGCCGATCACCTCGTCGCACACCTGCTGAATCAGGCGGCCCTTCCACTCGCGCAGGCGGCCGGCCCTGGTGTTGACGACCGCCGCCGCCTTCTTCACATAGCCGTAGGCGTGGTAAACCTCGGTGGGCATGTGGTCGTTTCCGATGTTGAAGTGCTCCAGGCTGCGCTGCGTCTGCGCTCCCCAGTAGTGGTGAGCGGGGACCTCCACCAGGCCGAGGCTGTCGAACTCGCGCCGTATTCCGGTAGTATCCAGGCCAATCGGTATATTAAGGATCTTTGGTTGATTCCGGCTCGTATTTGTCATGAGTGCCCCCGTTACTACATCGCACGGGCCGGTCGGCGGCTCCGGACATCGCGCCAATACCCGACCGCGCAATTGACCACACCCGTCGCGCGCTGGCCTGCGAAGCCGGCTGGCTGAGCGCACGGCCTAGAGCTCCGCGAGCCAGCGATGCCCCGGGTGTGCGCGGGCAAGTAGCTCGGCCAAGGTTGCGCGCTGAGCCGCGGTCATGTGCGGGATGGTCGTCTCGAAGTCTGCCTGGTCCTTCTGGCGGGCGTGCTTGGCCTTGAAAAGCAGGACAAACTCGGGCGCCAGGTAGGGGATGCTGTCTTGGGTGTGGTAGATGATCTCGCTGTAGGGAAGCCGGATGCTCTCGTCGCGGCGGCAGATCCAGGTGTCCCCGTCGTGCGGCTCCCGGAACACGTCGAGCAGATAGTTGTCCGTGACCGGGTCGCGCAGCCATGTCTGATGTACGGCGGCCAGCTCGTCCGGTGTGGCGTCCTCCCAGATCCGGCCGCTGCCGGCGGCATCGAAGACATATCCGGGGAAGCGGCTGCGCACCTCGGGGAAGCTCGCGGCCGGGATCGCGATCTCAATGTCCGCATGCGCCCGCGTCTGTCTGCCGCGGAACAGGTCCAGCGCCCAGCCCGCGGCCACGCACCAGGGCGCTGCGATGCCTGCCAGGTGCCATGCCACTTCGCTTGGGGTCCAGCTGGATGACCACCTAGCTTCGAGGGCTTCGATCTCGGCGGGTGACAGCTTGATGCCGCCACCGGGCAGGCGCTCGCTCACCCGGATGAATCTATCCGGCGAGCCGCGCGCACGACTCTCGCGCAGCTAGCGGCGTGGCCTGTTCCGGCCGTTAGTGAAGGCCTCGCGCCTTGCCAAGTGAATGGGCATGAAATGTCCGCCGACAAGCGAGCGTGGAGTCGGTGATCCGTCGATCAAGTCCGCGCGTCTATCAGTCATGAGATTAGGAGTCCGACTTGGGCCGGTTTACACGGCGACGAGCGCCAGCAGACGCCACTCGCCACCGGCGCCAGCCGTATCGCGTCAGCGGTCGCCGCGCAGTGGCCCACGTGTCCGGGTGAGTTACCCCGAGCGAGCGCAGGCCTACGACGAGCTAACGCGGCTTCTGCTTATTGCCCTCGTATCCGTGCAGGACGCGGCGTCGGCTACCGAGTTCGGCCGGGTGGCCGCGAAGCACGTCGAACGATTCGCGTCGAGCGCGTCGTGGTTCAGCCGGACGGACTTCTACGACAGCTTCAAGGATCAGATCGTCAGCCGTGGCAGGACGCAGGTAGACGCGTGCGAGGCTCGATATCGCGGCACGGATAGCCAGACAGTCAAGGCTGAAGCGATGCGCGAGCTCGACCGCATCGGCATCCAGGTGAACGCGTGCAAGGAGCTAGCGACAGCGCTTGGCGTCAGGCTCATTGAGCGCTAGTCGCGGCCCGAAAGCCGGCCCTCGTCAGTCGCGCCCGGTCGCCGAGGCGGCGTCGACCTCGTTGCCCTCGGCGTCAGCGAGTGGCCACCAGGTGGGCGCCGCGTCGCGGACCATCCGCCCGCCGGCCGCGAAGGCCGCGGCAACGCGCGCCTCGGCGAGTTCCGGCCGATGCGCCGCGAGTACTCCTCGATCATGCCGTCAGGTGCCCCTGGGCGCCCGCGGCCTCCTGCATATGATCAGTCCGGGAGGCTAGCCGTGCCAGATGATCAGCAGGAACCACAACGCGTCTTGGGCATACCACTCGGCTCGGCCAGGCGGGGCATCGTTGAGGATGAGGACCAGCGCGTGCTCGGCATGCCTGTTCGCTGGTTCGAGCCCATCGGCCGCGACTCGAGCCGTTCCCTGGCGCGCCTGGTCAGAGCCGGTAAAGCGCTGCTACGCAGGGGTTAGCACGCCCGTGCGGCAGGCACAGTGCAGTGTGACCATCGGCGAGTCGGCGGCCCCAGTTACGAGGCGCGGGTGCCGCTTAGCGCTGGCGGCGTTGCGGCCGCTGCGTAGCGGCGACGGTACATGCAGTCGAGAGGTGGCCGAACGTACGCAGGCTCACACCGCCCGCCCGTGTACGTAGCACCATTTCCACGTGGACCCCGGTTGCAGCAGGCCGACGATCGGGTGATCCGTCTCTCGGTAGTGCGCCAGCGCGTGCCGCCCGGGGGAGTCATCGGAGCATGCCACCATGCCGCACGTCTGGCAGACGAAGAGGCGGACCCAGGAGTCGCCAGTGGCCTGGCATTCCCGGCAGCCGCCCGGCTGAACGGCTACCTGCCTGATCGTGTCGAGGTGTTCGCATCGAGGTGCTGACCCGTTCAGACTGAGCGCTCGATCATGCATGGCGGCGTCAGCCTCCTGTGCCGTCCCGGCTGAGAGCGTTGCGCCGGAAACCGACCCGCACCGAGGTGAGCGGGCCGGTTCCCGAGCACGAAGTGGGTGTTTAGCTAATTCGCGCTACCGGTTTCCCAGTAATACGCGGTGCTACTGACGACTTGGTCGTAGATAATGGCCCCATTCGCCGTGCTGTTGGCGTCAGGGTGCCAGCCGCAGGAATCCTGTTCCGGGAAATCACACGCCGCCGTGTTGTAGTAAGTGTACCAGTCACCGCTCTGGGTGTAGTAGGGGTCCCAGTTCTCGTAAGCGTTCGAGTTGCTGCAGGGCCACTGCCAGACTTCCCCGCCGCCGTTAGGGTCGTTGTCCTTCACGGATAGGCACATGCCCGAGTGGTAATTCTTTACCAAGGCGAAGCCGGTGTCGTTGTAGATCACGGCCCAGTACTGCCAGGAATTGCCGTTGCACGTCCACTGCTGTACCGGAGTGCCCTCTTTCATGGAACCCCCGGTCTCGTCCAGGCACTTGCCGTCGTGGTTCTTGATCTGGTAGTAGGTCGTGCCGTCGACAGTGATTGAGGACCTCGGGGTAGCGGTGACCGTCTTAGCGGTTGCTGCCGAGGACGGCAATGCGGCGGCGGCAAGCATGGATCCGGCGGCGATCGCCGGAATGATGAATTTAAGCGCAAGCTTCACTGCGTCTCCTCCTGGTGCCGTTCATGTAATGCTCTTTAGTTCATGACACCAGGTCTGCTGACCCGCGGAAACGGCCAACTATCGAAGACGTAATCACTGAAATCGATGACCACCGGACGCTGCCCGCATCACCATGCGTTTCGATCCTTTAAACACACCTAGCCGACTCCGCGGCCGACGACAGCCAGCCCAGTCGCTGCGACATTGCCGTGGCACACCTGACAATTGCTTGGACATGATCCGAGGCATCGGTCGCTCGCCAGAGAATTGACCACGGATAGCAGGACTTGGGCTCGGTAAGCGGTCGCCAGAATGCTCCGGCAAGTGTGGACACGCACGAGGCAGGGACGCAGCAGAGGCAGTGGCCCTGAGCGACTAGGTCAGCGGCGGCGCGGACGCTTTGCACGGTGCCCTCGTGCACGGTCGGCGTGAAGCCAGCGGACCTGCACATTTCCACGACCAACTGGTTGAACTCAGGTGCATGCAGGTCTTCGGCAAGCAGCAGCGACTCCTGCGCCAGCGCTGCGACCGGCACCTGGTCCAGCTCGGTGAGGCGGTGATTGCCGGGGACCAGCACTCCCAGTGGATCATGACGGAGCAGCTCGGAGGCGATGCCGGCCGGCGCGTGCACCGCCCTCCCGATGCCCACGTCGAGACGGCCGTCCGCGAGCAGCTGATACTGCTGCGGCACCGCGGCCTCGACCTGGTGTATCACGAGCTGCGGGTACCTGGCCTGGACCTCGTGCAGGATCTGCGGCATCGACTCGTAGCTGGCGTCGAGTATGCCGGCCCGCAGCGCGGGAAAAGACCGGACGGCGCTTCTGGCTATGTCCGCTGCCCGGCCAACGTGGGCCAGAATCTGGCGAGCCTCGGGCAGGAACGTGGCTCCCGCCATGGTGAGCCCGACGTGGTGAGTGCTGCGCTCCACCAGATCGACCCGTAGCTCGCGCTCGAGCCGCTGCAGCTGCTGACTCAGCGCCGACTGGACGATGTGCTCCCGCTCAGCCGCCCGGCCGAAGTGCAGCTCCTCGGCCAGCGTCACGAAGTAGCGAAGCTGGCGTAACTCCATGCTCATCTCCACTCGGTTGGGGGTCATGCGGCCGGTGTCGTTTCGCCATGCCGGCCATTCGGCACGGTGACTCCTCCACCTACCGCAATGTGCTGTCATATGCGGAGACTTACCCCAGGCCGTCAGCATCGCGTTAGCATTCGATCAGCACGCGGCTGCGGGGGGCTCCACGGTGGGTGGTGACGGGGATGGAGTTCGGTCTGCTCGGGCCGCTTGCGGTGCGCCGCGGCGAGACAGTGATACCGGTACAGGCGGGCAAGCAGCGGGCGGTGCTCGCGGCACTGCTGCTGAACGCCAACCAGGTCGTGCCGGTGGGCGAGCTAGCGGAGACGCTGTGGGGGGCTGAGCCGCCGCCGTCGGCGGGGGTGACGGTGCAGAATTACGTGGCGCGGCTGCGGAAGGCGCTAGAGGACCAGGGCCATTCCCGGATCGGGACGCAGCCGCGCGGCTACGTGATCAACGTGGCTGCCGACGAGCTGGACATGACCAGGTTCGAGGATCTGCTCGGCGCCGCACGGCAGGCTGCCAGAGGCGGCTCGTGGGAAACTGCAGCAGCCCAGGCGCGCGCAGCGCTGGCGTTGTGGCGCGGCGAGCCGCTGGCGGACGTGGAATCGGAGCTGCTGGCGCTGCGGGAAGTGCCGCGGCTGGCGGACCTGCGACTTCAGGCTCTGGAGACCCGTATCGAGGCAGACCTGCAGCTGGGACGGCATGCTGAGGTGACCGGCGAGCTGCGGCAGCTGGCCGGTGCGCATCCCCTGCGCGAGCACTTGCACGCCCTGTTGATGCTCGCCCTGTACCGCGCGGGTCGCCAGGCCGAGGCGCTGGCCGCCTATCAGGCTGCCCGACGGGTCATCATCGAGGAACTTGGCACCGAACCTGGACCGGAGCTGCGGAGCCTGCACCAGCAGATCCTTGCCGCCGACCCCGCACTTGACCTGCCCGGGCCGCCGCAGCCGGCTGCCGGCGCGGAGCGAACCGTACCCAGGGAACTACCCGCGTGTGTGCGGCATTTCACCGGCCGGGCAGGTGAGCTGGCGGCGCTGACCGACCTGCTAGGTGAGCCCCCGGACCGGCGGGGGATAGTGGTGATCAGCGCGATCGGCGGGACCGCCGGAGTCGGCAAGACTGCGCTGGCTCTCCAGTGGGCGCACCAGGTCGCCGGGCGGTTCCCCGGCGGGCAGCTGTACGTGAACCTGCGCGGCTATGGCCCGGGCGAGCCGGTGCCGCCTGGTGATGCGCTGGCCGGTTTCTTGCGGACGCTTGGCGTGCCGGGTACGGATATTCCGGACCAGCTGGAGGAACGGGCGCGGCAGTACCGCAGCAAGCTGGCCGGCCGCCAGGTCCTGGTGGTCCTGGACAACGCCCGCGACGGCGAGCAGGTCCGGCCGCTGCTACCTGGCGATCCGGGATGTGCGGCGGTGGTGACTAGCCGGGACGCGCTGACCGGTCTGGTGGCTGCCGACGGCGCCCGGCGGCTGGATCTGGACGTGCTGCCGCCCCGCGATGCAGTCGGCCTGCTTCGATCGCTGATCGGGCCCCGCGCGGATACCGACCCGAAGGCCGTAGCCGAGATGGCCGGGCTGTGCGCCCGCCTGCCGCTGGCGTTGCGGATCGCCGCCGAGCTGGCAGTCGCCTGCCCGGCGGCGCCGCTAGCCGAGCTGGTCGTCGAGTTGAAAGCGAGCCGGCTGGACGCTCTGGACGCTGGGGAGGACCGGGCCGACGTCCGGGCGGTGTTCTCCTGGTCGGTCCGGCAGCTGTCCGACGACGCGACTCAGGCGTTCGCGCTGCTCGGCGTGCAGCCG
Source organism: Streptosporangiaceae bacterium (assembly GCA_030040195.1). Lineage (GTDB taxonomy): Bacteria > Actinomycetota > Actinomycetes > Streptosporangiales > Streptosporangiaceae > JAJYUU01. The sequence continues at coordinate 6,635 of JASHUE010000084.1, forward strand.
GCCGAAGACCTGGACGTGCACGCGGCCGCGGCGCTGACCGGTACCAGCACCGCGCAGACCCGCAAGATGCTCGACCGGCTGCACCGGGCGAGCCTGATCCAGGAAACCGGCCCTGGCCGGTTCGGCATGCACGACTTGCTGCGTGCTTATGCGCGCGAGCAGGCCGCCGCCCGGGACACTGGCAGCCGGACCCGGCAGGCGCTGACCGGGCTGTTCGACTACTACCTGATCGCGGCCGGCGCCGCCATGGACGTGCTCTACCCAGCCGAAGCTCACCTGCGGCCACCAATTTCCCGCGCCTGCGTCGCGGTGCCGGAGATGGCTAGCGAGGCGGAGGCGCGGGCGTGGCTCGATCGGGAGCGGGCCAACATGGTCGCCGTTGTCGCGCACTGCGCCGGCCGCGGCTGGACGCGATACGCCGCCGCTCTCGCCGACACTCTGCATCACTACCTGATCTACGGCAGCCACCTGCCCGAGGCGCACACGATCTACCGCCACGCGCTAGACGCCGCTCGCCAGTCGGCTGACCTGGCCGCGGAGGCGACCGCGCTGCTGAGTCTGGGCTCCATTGCCCTCTATAAAGGCCAGTTCCGCGACGCCGCCGCCGAATACCGCATTGCGCTGGAGCGTTACCGCCAGTGTGGCGACCGCACAGGCGAGGCCAGGGTGCTGGGAAATCTCGGCATCACCGAGCAACAGCTGCACAACCACCAATCCGCGGCCGGCTACTACCACCAGTCCATCGCGACCTCCGAGAGTGCCGGGGACAGCCTCAGCGCGGCGCGGGGCCTGACCCACCTTGCCTTCGTCGAGACCGAGCTGAGCTTGTACGACCAGGCAGCAGGCCATCTGCAGCGGGCCCTGCCGGTCCTGCGCGGGGCCAACGACCAGGATTACGAAGCCGCGACGCTGGAGGCAATCGGCGAGCTGCACCTGCGCCGCGGCCAGCTAACTCAGGCCGCTGACTTCTTCGAACAGGCCCTCACCATTAACCGCCGCGCCGGTAATCCGACCGGCGTCGCTGACCAGCTTCTGAATCTGGGCAAGGTCAGCGTGCGGCAAGGCGAGCACCAGCAGGCCATCGACTATCTTCGGCAGGCGCTCGCCTTGCACCGCCAGGCCGGCTATCAGCATGGCGAGGTCCAGACGCTGCGCAGCCTCGCAGAGGCCCTGCACGGGGCCGGCCAGCCAGCCGCCGCCCGCGCCGAGCTGGCGGAAGCGCTCCGGCTAGCCGCCGAGATCGGCAACACCTACCTCCAGGCAAGCGCGCAGCGCGACCTCGCCGAGAGCCACCATCTGGCGGGCCAAGACGAGCAAGCCCGCCATCACTGGCAGCAGGCACTAACCCTGTACACCCAGCTCGGCGTGCCCGAAGCCGGCGAGCTCCAGTCCCGCCTTAGCCGCCAAGAGGCG
>JASHUE010000795.1:0-3079 GCA_030040195.1 Streptosporangiaceae bacterium
CGAGGATGCTCGCGGCGTGCTGAGCCAGGCGGCGACCGGCGGGAGTCAGGCGGACGCGCCGGCCATCGGGCTCGAGCAGCTGAGCGCCGGTCTCGCGCGCCAGCACCGCGATCTGCTGGGAGACAGTGGACGTAGTCGTGCCCAGTGCGTCCGCTACTTCGCGCATCGAGCCGAGTCGCGAGAACTCAAGGAGGAGCTGGAGGCGGCGGGTTTCCACCTCCCGATTGTCAGTTATCTATGAACAATCTGTCCATGATTACCAAGTGGACGTGGACGATCGGGTTTTCGTTTACTTAGCTCATGACCAGGACCGCGACCTCGGCGGCGGCCCGGGCCGGCACGTCCATGGCGCTTGGTTCCATGCTCTGCGTGCAGCTTGGCGCGGCCGTGTCGGTGGGCCTGTTCGACCGGATCGGTCCCGGTGGAGCGGCGTGGCTACGCCTGACCTGGGCGGGCGTCATATTGCTGGTGATCGTCCGACCCCGACCCTCCGCCTTCAGCAGGTCCGGGTTCGTGACCTGCCTGGCGCTCGGCGTCGTGACGGCCGTGATGTCGATGTCGTTCATGGAGGCCATCGCCCGGCTGCCGCTCGGTACGGCCAGTGCCCTGGAGTTCCTCGGGCCGCTTACCGTCGCCGTGTCCCACGGACGCGGCGGCCGTCGCGTCTGGCCGATAGTGGCGGCCGGCGGAGTGCTGTTGCTCACCGACCCGTGGCGCGGTGGCTCGGATCCGGCCGGAATCGGCTTTGCCCTCGCGGCTGCCGCAGGCTGGGCGAGCTACATCCTGCTCACCCAGCGAGCGGGGGACGAAGTAACGGGCATAGCGGCGCTGGCCGTGTCCATGCCCGTCGCGGGCATCACCGCCACCGTCATCGAGGCGCCCGCCGTCATCGGACACCTCACGTGGCAGGTGCTGCTGGTCGGCCTGGGGCTGGCGTTGCTCTTGCCGGTGGTGCCATTCAGCCTCGAGCTGCTGGCTCTGCGCCGGCTGACCACGATGGCCTTCGGCACGCTGATGAGCCTGGAGCCCGCCGTGGCCGTCCTCGTTGGCGTCGTGGTGCTGCACGAGGTCCCGCGCCTAGGTGCCGTCGCCGGGATCGCGCTCGTCACCGCCGCCAGCGTCGGCGCTCAGCGAGCCGGCGCTAGGGGCGACCCGCAAGCGGCCGCAAGCACCGGCCGGCATCGCGACCCGCGACCGGCGTTGCTCACAGAAGCCGTCGCCGAACAACGGCTTCCCGAATGACCGCCGCTACCTCGGGTCCCGGCCCATCTGGTAAAACTCCGCGTTGGGCTGCAGGGCGGTGAGGTGGGCAAGTCGGTTCGACGCGGCGAACAGCGCCGTGATCGCGCCGACGTCCCAGATCTCGTCATCGGAGAGCCCGGCCGCCCGCGCGCTCGCGAGGTCGTCCGCGCCGAAGTGCTCGGGCGTACGAGCGAGCGCGAGCGCCAGGTCCGTGATCGCGCGGGCGCGCGGGTCGAGTTGGGCCTGCCACGGATTGGTGCCAACCTGATCGGCCAGGTGCGGGTCCTTGGACCGGATCCGCAAGATCGCGCCATGGGCGACTATGCAGTAGGTGCAGTGGTTGGCCGCGGAGGTGGCTACGACGACAAGTTCCCGCTCTGCCTTCGACAACCCTTCGGGTCGCTCCATCAGGGCGTCGTGGTAGTCCATGAAGGCTCGCAGTTCGGCCGGGCGATGGCCGAGCGCGCGGAAGATGTTGGGGACAAACCCTGACTTGCGCGCGACTTCCCCGACCCGCTCGCGCAGGTCTTCGGGGAGTTCATCAAGCTCTGTTAGCGCGAACCGGCTGTCCGCCATGGATCCTCCCGGTCACCGTCCCTGATGGAGTCATCTTGGCCCAGCCCAAGGCGCAGCTGGTAACCGGGCGCGGCGGCGGGCGTCCATCAGCTGGTCGGCGAGTCCCGTGCGGAAGCGCCCGAGTCTGGGAGACACCTCGTTCCCCCCAAAATGCTGAAGCGAAGTTCCGCTACGGCCCGTTGTCACCATCGCCCGAACCCGGGCTCCCCGCCGCGAGCAGCCGCTGCCCGAGCTTGCGCGCGGCCTCCTGCAGCTCATGGCACTTCACGATCCGGTAAGGCGCGGGGATCGCCGCGAGCCGTTCCGCGTACCACACCGGATTGCTGGTGCTGCCGACCAGGCGACTGCTCCCGGAGTCAAGCGGAGTGAGCCGGCCGAGGGCGCGCGGAACGCAGCGCGCTACCGTGTCGAACGGTGCGTCGATGACGAGTTCGACCTCGTATTCCCAGCCAACGGCGAGGTGTTCCTCGAGCATGGCGACGGGATCGAGATCAGCGGGCGCGCTGGCCGGGCTGTCGAGCACCTGTACGTCGCCCACTCGGTCGATCCGGTAGACGCGCTGCGCGTTCGCCTTGTGCACCCAGCAGAGCAGGTACCACCGGCCGTGGCGGACGACGATCGACCACGGGTCTACCTCGGTGACCCATTGGGAGCCGGCCTCGGAGCGGTAATCGAGCCGTACCCGCCGACGGTCGGAGCAGGCCAGGACGAGCGCGGACGTGATCGCCGGATCGGGGCGGGCGGCGGCGCGATCCGGAGCCGGCGCGGTGGTTCTCCTGACGGCCTCGGCCTGCGCGGCGACCGCCTCTGGCAGCGCCCGCACGATCTTGCCGAGGGCGCTGCCCACCAGGTCGGTGGGATCGCTGGCGTTGTGGTGCCCGTCCAGAACGGCCATCACCAGGCCGAGGGCCTCGGCGGCGCTGAACATCAGGGGCGGAAGCCGGAGGCCGCGGCCGACTCGGTAGCCGCCGTAGGGTCCACGGACGGACTCGATCGGGATTTCGGCTTCGCGGAGTATGCCGATGTACCTGCGGGCGGCCCGCTCCGAGACACCGAGTTTGTCGGCGAGCCGATCCGCGGTGATGCCAGGGCTGCCCTGGATCAGTTCGAGGGCGAGCAGCGCCCGCGACGTGGGGCTCGCGTCGGAATGCACCGCATCTCCGCCAATCCGGAAGGAGAACGTCCGGAAGCCGAGCGTAGCGTGCGGGACGCCACCGAAGCCACCGAGCTGCTGTCGGTGTTTCGATCGGCGATGTCCGGT
>JASHUE010000796.1:0-3475 GCA_030040195.1 Streptosporangiaceae bacterium
CGATGTGGTAGACGCACGTGCCGAGCACGAACGCGACCGGGACCGCGCCGGCCGCCAGCAGCCGGAAGAAGTCCTGCGCGGACAGGTCGGAAGTAAACGCGCGGCCGTCCGGCGCCCGGTGCCCGCCCTGGCCAGTCAGGTGCCGGACGCCGGTCCCGGTCGCCACGAACTCCAGGCAGCCCTGGCCCCAGGCGTACATCTGCATCCGCAACTGCACGCCCACAATGCCGTCCGCGCCCAGGTGGTCGGCCTCGGCCCTCATCCTGGCCATCGCCAGTTCCCTGGCGTTGTACATCGCCTGGGTCAGGACCTGCAGTTCCTGGTTCTGGTTCCAGCGCCCGATCTGGAGGCCCACGTGGTAAATCGAGGACCCGACGACGAACCCGAGCGGCTCGAATCCAGCCTCGCCCAGCAGCACGTACTCGGACACCGACAGGTCTGAGGTGAAAACGCCGGCCGGGTCGGCGCCGGCTGTATGCGCGAGCCGGGTGTCGGCGGCCTGCGGCTCCCACGTGGCCGTGGACTGATCGGATGAGGAGGAAAAGATCGGCATGACGTCTCCTTCGATGGGCCGGCACGCGCACGCGGCTGCCCCTTTTGGCATGCTTCGGCCACAGAGCAGCCTACTGCCGCCGGTCGCCCTGCGTATCAGCACCGTCGGGGTCGTGCTCTACCTGAATCTCGATGTCCGGTCGGCGTCGGCCCGCCTGCGCGTACAGCTCGTAGGCCCGCATGTCGCCGTCGGTCAGCGGCGGCGGCGCCAGGCTGCGCGGGTACAGGCGCCGTACCCTGACCACGATCAGTTCGGTCAGGTACAGCGTGAGCTGAGCCTGCAAGTAGAACCAGGCCAGCAGCCCGAGCACGACGGCGAACGCGCCGTAGGCGGAGTGGCTCTTGAGCTGATGCCCGACGAAGTAGCCGCCGAGCAACTGCAGGAGCTGCCACGCGATCGCCGCCATGATCGCGCACGGACGCAGGTTGCGGCTCGCGATCTCCTTTGCGGTCGCGATGCGGAAGGCGAGCCAGAACAGGCCGACGTTCAGTACCAGCGAGACGACGATGGCGGCGGCGCGGGCCAGCCATCCGTGCAGGTGGCCGGTGCCCCCGGCAATGCTCGACAGCGTGATGGTCACGATCAGGCCGGGACCGAGGACGGCGATCAGGCCGAAGCTGCGCGCGAGTGACCACGGGAAGCGCGGGCGCTGGAACCGCGGCACGCCCCAGACCGAGTTCATCGCGTTCTGGATGGCGTTGGCGACGCCGCGCGCGCCGTACAAGGTCAGCAGCAAGCCGATGACAAGCGCGATTCCGGTCGTGGTGAGTCCGTGCAGGCTGCTCTTCAGCTGCGCGCCGATCACCGGGTACTGGCTCAGGGCCGAGTTCAGCAGCTTGTCGCGGAGGGCGGTGTTGTCCCGCACGACCAAGTCGAGCACGGTGACCAGCACGAGCAGGAGCGGGAAGAACGAGGCGAATGCGTAGTATGCGACCAACGCGGCCAGGTTGCCTGCCTGGTCATCGCTGAACTTCTTATACGTGCCAACCGCGACCGACAGCACCCGGTTGTGCCGCTGGAGCCGATCCGCCTTCTGCATGAGGGCGGCGGCCCTGCCCCGCCGCTGGCCGTCTCCGGCCGGCTTTTCTGCCGTGCTCATGGTGCTGCACTACTACCCTGGGCGCGACTGGTTAGCCATCGGGTACCCGGAGGTCAGCCGAGTTCAGCTCGCAGCCTTCGCGGCGGATCGCCCAGGGCCGACAGTCAGGTCGATCTCGTCCGCGCCGACGGCGTGCCCGGCCGTGCAGCGCAGTTCTGCCCGGACGACCTCGCCGCAATCCGCGTGCCGCAGTTGCACCGGTGCCCCGGACGGTTGCAGCCACCGGTCGCCCCACTGCATGAGTGCGACCAGGACCGGCAGCAGTTCGGCTCCCTTGTCGGTCAGGCGGTAGGCCATCCGCGTGCGCTGACCAGGCTCCCGGTAGGGCTCGCGGACCAGCAGGCCCTCGTCCACGAGTTCGCGCAGCCGCGCGGCGACCACTGGCTCACTGATGCCGACGCGCTCGGCGAAGTCATCGAACCTGGCCGTGCCGTAGAAGGCCTCGCGCAGGATGAGCAGTGCCGACTTGCTGCTGACCACGTCCAGGGCACGGGCCATCGAGCAGGCGCTAGCCCGCCAGCCTGACCTGGGCGACAGCGGCCCGGCGAGCCGCACGGTGTGCTCGGCCCGCGACGACGATTCCATTTCTTCACCCTATCTGACTTGAGTAAGCCTAAGCCAGCAACGTAAGGTCTGGCTATGAGTTTGCTAAGCCAGCCTGCCAAACCTCTTACGGCGGGGAACGAGGGGTCCCGCCGGGTTCTCGTCATCGTCTGCGCCGGCGTCGTCATGGCCAGCCTGGATCTGTTCATCGTGAACGTGGCCCTGCCGCAGATCGCGTCCGACCTGCGCGAGCCCAGCCTGGGCACGCTGTCCTGGGTGCTGAACGGGTACGCGATCATCTACGCCGCCTTGCTCGTGCTGGCCGGCCGGCTGGCCGATCAGCGGAACCGCAAGAGCGGCTTCCTGCTCGGTGTGGCGATCTTCACGGCCGGGTCCGCGGCCTGCGGGCTGGCGGCCAGCGTGCCGATGCTCATTGCCTTCCGGCTGGTGCAGGCGGCCGGGGCCGCGTTGCTCACGCCCACCTCGCTCGGCCTGGTCCTGGCCAGCTACCCGCCCGAAAGGCGTGGTGGCGCGGTCCGGGCCTGGACCGCGACCGGAGGCATGGCTGCCGCCCTCGGCCCGGTGATCGGCGGGCTGCTGGTCGCCGCGAGCTGGCGCCTGGTGTTCTTCGTGAACGTCCCGATCGGCCTGGCCGCGCTCATAATCGGCTGGCGGCAGCTGCCTGACGTGCCCGGCCATCCGGGGCCGCGGCCGGACGAGTTGTCCGCGCTGCTGGTGACGGCGGGTGTCGGCGGACTGACCCTCGGCCTGGTGCGAGGCGGCGCCTGGGGATGGGGATCGGCGGCCACGATCGGCGTGCTGGCGGGCGCTTGCGTCGTCCTCTGGCTGTTCGTGCTGCGTTGCCGGCGGCACCACAACCCGCTGATCGAGCCCCGGCTATTCGCCGGGCGCAGTTTCTCCGGGTCCTCGCTCGCCATGCTGCTGTTCTCGGTCTCGTTCGGAGCGATGCTGCTGTCGATCGTGTTGTGGATGCAGGACGTGTGGGGCTGGTCCGCGCTGAAGACCGGCCTCGGGGTTGCGCCCGGCCCGATCATGGTGCCGCTGTTCAGTTTCCTGGTCACCGGAAGGCTGCTGGCCAGGTACGGCCCGGCGGCGGTCATCGGCGGCGGCGCGGCGGTGTTCTCGGCTGGCATCGCGTGGTGGGCGCTGATGGTCGGCTTGCACCCCGATTACCTGGACGTGCTGCCCGGCATGCTCGTCACCGGCATCGGTGTCGGGCTCACGCTGCCGTCGCTGATGTCAACGGCCGCGTCGTCGCT
>JASHUE010000797.1:0-11315 GCA_030040195.1 Streptosporangiaceae bacterium
CCATGCTGACGCAGCGGGCAGTCGTCCGTCGGCTCCTGCCACTGCATATAGAAGAGACTGACGAGCCACCGCCAAGCGGGCCGATGCCGATCTACGAGTTCGAGCCGTCGTCGCCGGATGTTCTCAATGCGCTCCTGCCGTGGTATGTGGAGAGCAGGCTGTTCCACGCGCTGCTGGAGTCGGCCGCGTCCGAGATAGCGGCGCGGCGGCGGGCAATGAAGTCGGCCACGGACAACGCGAACGAGCTGATCGAGCAGCTCACCAGGGATGCGAACAAGGCACGGCAGGCCGAGATCACTCAGGAAATCAGCGAGATCGTGGCCGGGGCGAACGCACTAGCCGCCGCGAACAGGGAGTAAGTGAGCAGCAACATGACCGCTACCGCAGACACCACAGCAGCCGGCGGGTCGGCCAGCAGCGCAGCCACGGGCCGGGTAGCCCGGGTGATCGGCCCCGTCGTGGACGTCGAGTTCGCGACCGAGGAAATGCCAGAGATCTACAACGCGCTTCATGTGGACGTGCAGCTTGGCGAGACCACCAGAACGCTGACCCTGGAGATCGAGCAGCATCTTGGCGACGACACCGTGCGGGCCATCTCGATGCAGCCGACCGACGGCCTGATCCGCGGGGCCGCGGTCACCGACACCGGCGAGCCCATCACCGTTCCCGTCGGTAATGTGACCAAGGGCCACGTGTTCAACGTGCTCGGCGACCCGCTCGACGTTCCGAAGGCCTCGCTGGACATCACCGAGCGGTGGAGCATCCACCGCGACCCGCCGGAGTTCGATCAGCTAGAGCCGCGCACCGAGATCCTGGAGACGGGGATCAAGGTCATCGACCTGCTGACCCCGTACGTCAAGGGCGGGAAGATCGGCCTGTTCGGCGGTGCGGGCGTGGGCAAGACCGTGCTGATCCAGGAGATGATCACGAGGGTCGCCAAGAACTTCGGTGGCGTCTCCTGCTTCGCCGGCGTCGGTGAGCGGACTCGTGAGGGCAATGACCTGTTCCTGGAGATGACCGACTCGGGCGTCATCAAGGACACCGCGCTCGTGTTCGGCCAGATGGATGAGCCGCCCGGCACCAGGCTGCGCGTCGGGCTGTCGGCACTGACCATGGCCGAGTACTTCCGCGATGTCCAGGGTCAGGACGTGCTGCTGTTCATTGACAACATCTTCCGGTTCACGCAGGCCGGCTCGGAGGTCTCGACGCTGCTCGGCCGGATGCCGTCGGCGGTGGGCTACCAGCCGACGCTGGCCGACGAGATGGGCCAGCTGCAGGAGCGGATCACCTCGACCCGCGGTCATTCGATCACCTCCATGCAGGCGATTTACGTGCCGGCGGACGACTACACCGACCCGGCGCCGTCGGCCGTGTTCGCGCACCTGGACGCCACGACGGCGCTGTCGCGTGAGATCACCCAGAAGGGCATCTTCCCGGCGGTGGACCCGCTGCAGTCGACCTCGCGCATCCTTGCCGCCGCCTACGTCGGCCAGGAGCACTACGACGTCGCGCGGGAGACGCAGCGGATCCTCCAGCGCTACGCCGAGCTCCAGGACATCATCGCGATCCTGGGTGTCGACGAGCTGTCTGAAGAGGACAAGGTGACGGTGCAGCGGGCCCGGCGCATTGAGAGGTTCCTGTCCCACCCGATGTTCGTGGCCGAGCAGTTCACCGGCCAGCCCGGAGTGTTCGTGTCGCTGGCCGACACGGTCGCCTCGTTCAAGGCGATCTGCGAAGGCAAGTACGACCACGTCCCTGAGCAGGCGTTCTTCATGGTCGGCGGCATCGAGGACGTCGAGCGGAAGGCCAAGGACATGGAGCGGTCGTGACGGGGTCGCGCGGAATGAGCACGACGATCGCAGTCGGCGCGGCGGAGCCGAGCGGGGTGCGGTCGTGACCTTGCGCGTCGAGCTTGTACAGCCCGAGGGCGAGATCTGGGCGGGCGAAGCGGAGATGGTCGTCGCCAGGACGCTCGACGGTGAGATCGGGCTCCTGACCAACCACGCGCCCGTGATCGGGATCCTGGCCGAGGGCAGCACCGTCCAGATCCGCCCGCAGGACTCGAGCGATGGCGACGTATTTGCCGCAGTCACGGGCGGGTTTCTCTCGATGGCCGACAACCGGGTTTCGATCCTGGCCAGGCAGGCTCAACTCGGCTCGGACGTGAGCGTCCAGGTGGTTCAGGCCGAGCTGGACCGCGCCCTGGAGGCGGCAGGCCTGGCCGCGGGTGGGCCAGAGGAGCCGGCGGACGTGCGGTATTACCGTGCGCTGCTGCACGCCGCAGGTCAGTCCGGCTGATCAGGTCAGTCGAACGGCGCGGGCAGAGAACGAGTGCCAGGTCAGCTTGTCGTCGCGGTTGCCCTCACCCTCGCGGCGCTCGCGGTAGCCGCAGCCGCGCTGATCGTCCGGCGCGCGCTGATCGGCCGACGCGGCGGGGTGGTCGAATGCGGGCTGCGCAGAGGCTCGGCCGCGCCCTGGCGGCACGGGCTGGCCGAGTACCAGCGCGGCCAGCTGAGCTGGCACCGATCGCTGAGCTTCCTCCCGCGACCCGACGTCGTGTTCAACCGGGCCGAGCTGCGCATACTGCGCACCAGGCCGGCGACACCCGCTGAGGCGGCGCGGCTCGGGCCGGGTGTGATCATCGCGGAGTGCGCCTCGCTGGCGGGGCCTCGGGCCCGAGCAGCGCCAGCGGGCCAGCGGCTGGTTGAACTGGCCATGACCGAGGCGGCACTGACCGGGCTGCTGGCCTGGCTGGAGTCCTCACCGCAGTTCTACTTGCGGGCGTGATCACGATTTACTTGCGGGCGTGCTGACGGCGCCTCGTCTGACTGCGGCCGTGCTGACGGCCTCTCGCCGGGATTTGCTCCGGACCAGATCCGCGCTGGTCCTAGCGCTCTCCGCCCGGCCTCCAGAGCAGGTCGCCATCGGGTTCGTTCGCTCGGCGGGCCAGGATGAACAGCAGGTCGGAGAGCCGGTTCAGGTACTTGGCCGTGAGCGGGTTCATCGCGTCACCGTGCGCTTCTATCGCCGCCCAGGTGCTGCGCTCGGCCCGCCGGACGACCGTTCTGGCCACGTGCAGCAGGGCCGAGGCTGCGCTCCCGCCTGGCAGCACGAAGCTGCGGAGCACCGGAAGGCCCTCGTTGAACTGGTCGCAGGCCTGCTCGAGCCCGCTGATGTAGCTCTCGTCGACCCGTAGCGAGGGATAGGCAGGGTTCTCGGTCACCGGGTTGCACAGGTCGGCCCCGACATCGAAGAGCTCGTTCTGGATCTTGAGGAGCACCTGGCGGACGTCGTCGGGTAGCTGGCCCATCGTGACCGCGACGCCGATCGCGCAGTTGGCTTCGTCGGTGTCCGCGTACGCGGCCAGCCGCGGATCCGTCTTGCGGGCGCGGCTCATGTCGCCGAGTGCTGTCGTTCCGTCATCGCCGGTTCTGGTATAGATCCGGGAGAGGACGACGGGCGTATCACGTTCTGCGGGCATGGCCCCACGGTACCGGCTGTCCGATAGCCAGCCGGGCGCCGGCTGGCCGGCTCGGGGGTCGCAGACCGGGGTGCGCCGGACCGCGCAAGGGGCCGGGGCTGAACCTGCCTAGGGCGGCGAGGCCGACTGTCCAGCAACTCACGATGAACATGTCCGTAATTTGGCGTGACGGGCCGGCCGACCTGTGGCGAACCAGTGTGGTTTGGCGGATCTTCCGTGTGTAGTACCTCTGACCTGGGGTATTCACAAGGCGAACACGATGTGAGATCGTGTAGATACTAAGCGTGATAGGAGTTGTGATCGCCCGGCGAGGTTGTTGCGGGCATTTTGGTCACAGAGACCTCCGGGCCGTAACAGCCCCGGAGTGAGCCGCTTAGCGGCTCGCGGCCTTGCCTGTTAGTTCCGGCGGTTCTCGGGGGCCCGCCGGAATCGGGCCGGCCGCAACGGTGGGGGGAAGTGCGCTCCCGGCCACTTTTGGCCGGGAGCGCACTTATGTCTGGCCCGTTCCCCAACTGAGCCGGTCTGCCCGTCCGCCCCGGTACACCAAGTGGCTTTCGGCCCTGAACCCGCAAAGTCGAGATGATCAGCCCCGAATTAGGGTGGTTACGGCATGAAAAGCCGAGTCGGCACCGGCGGCCCCCGGTAGCCTTGCCTCGCCAGCCGGCCCCGGTGGGTGTGGGGAGGCGGCCAGGATCGGGTGGCTCGGTCTCAGAGATGATCATGCGGCTTAGTAGGGTATTCCTCGGTTTCCTGGCCGAGTCGGAAGGGTTTGGCCATGTACGACTACATCATCGTTGGGGCCGGCAGTGCCGGCTGCGTGCTGGCCTCGCGGCTGAGCGAGAACCCGGATGCACGGGTGCTGCTGCTTGAGGCAGGACCGCCCGATGACGCGGCCGAGATCCACATCCCCGCGATGACCAACCTGCTGTTCAAGAGCGCCTACGACTGGGACTTCCAGACGGTGCCGCAGGACCGCGCGGGCGGTCGGTCGGTGTACTGGCCGCGGGGGCGGGTGCTCGGCGGATCGTCATCGATCAACGCGATGATCTACATACGCGGCAGCCGGTACGACTTCGACACCTGGCGCGACGACTACGGCTGCGAGGGCTGGGGCTACACCGATCTGCTGCCGTATTTTCTGCGCGCGGAGAGCAACTCCAGGGGAGCCTCGGCCTACCACGGCGCGACCGGCCCGCTCAGCGTCCAGGACCTCCGCTACAAGAGCGATCTGACCGGCGCATTCGTTGCTGCCGCCCGGAGCTGTGGCCTGCAGGCCAACGACGACTTCAACGGTCCGCGCCAGGATGGCGTGGGCTTCTACCAGGTCACGCAGCGGGGCGGGCGCCGCTGGTCGGCGGCCGATGCTTACCTGCATCCGGCGGCCGGCCGCGCGAACCTGGCGGTGCACACAGATGCCCTGGTCACCAGCTTGATCGTCGAGAACGGACATGCCACAGGCGTTCGCTACCTGCGGCGCGGCGTGGAGGAGCTGGCGACGGCCGAGTCTGAGGTCATCCTGTCGGCCGGCGCGATCGGCAGTCCGCAGCTGTTGATGCTGTCCGGCATCGGGCCGGCGACGCACCTGATCGAGCACGGCATCGAGGTGGTCGCCGACAGCCCCGGCGTAGGCGGCAACCTGTCTGATCACCCGGTCGTGACGACGGTGTGGAGCGCGCCCAGGTCGCGCGGCCTGTGGGAGATGAGCGGCGCGCGCAACCTGGCCCGCTGGCAGATCACCCACACCGGCCCGATGACGACCAACATCGCCGAGGCCGGGGGTTTCGCCCGCACGGATCCGGCGCTGCCCGCGCCTGACATCCAGTGGCACGTGCTCCCGGTCCCCTACGGGGACGGCGGGCTCGCCGACCCGGCGAGCCGCGCGCTGTCCGTCCTGGTCACGCTCGTCTCGGTCGGCAGTCGCGGCCGCATCAGGCTCCGCAGCAACGACCCGCGGCACAAGCCCGCGATCGACCCGTCCTACCTGTCCGATAGCTCGGACATCGACCCGCTTGTCGGGGGCGTCGCGATGGTCCGCGAGTTCGCCGCGGCCCGACCGCTGCGCAAGATGATCAAGTCCGACCTTGCGCCGGGCGGGAGCGTGCGCACCGACACCGACCTGCGCGAGTGGGTACGGGGCGACCTGAGCTCCGCGTACCACCCGGTCGGCACGTGCGCGATGGGCGGCGACTCGCGCCTGGCCGCCAGCAAGCTGGCGAGCGTCGTTGACATTGAGCTTCGGGTGCGGGGGGTCCAGGGCCTGCGTGTCGTGGACGCGTCAGTCATGCCGACCGTCCCGCGCGGCGACACCAATGCGCCGACGATCGCCATCGCCGAGCGGGCGGCCGACCTGATCCAGGGCCGTGCCCCGCTGGCCCCCGTCGATCCGGCCGAGATGGCCCTCGCCGCCTCGTCCTGACGTCCGTTCTGATTATCGGCGGGGAACGAGGGGTGTCCGGCGCTCACTTGTAGCGCTTGCCATGCAGCACCCTGGCGATGTTAAGGATCTTCCTCAGGTCAGCGTCGGTCCGCGTGAACGACGTCAGGTTGACCGGCGGCCTCATCCGCTGGCGGGTGATGGCCTTAGGCCGGGCGAACTCGCGCAGCCCGTCGGCGCCGTGGATGCGGCCGAAGCCGGAATCCCCGGAGCCGCCGAACGGCAGCGACGGGACGGCGGCGAACGAGATGACGGAGTTGACCGCGGTCATGCCGCTGCGCAGCGATCGAGCGGCCGCCATTGCCGCCTTCCGGTTCTTGGCGAACACGGTGCCGCCGAGCCCGTAACGGCTAGCGTTCGCCCGCTCGACGCCCTCGTCCAGGTCGGCCACCCTGGCAATGGTGATCGTCGGGCCGAAGGTCTCGTCGGTGACCGCCTTGCTCTCCTCGGGCACGTCGGCCAGGATCACCGGTCCGACGTAGGGCCGGCGGATGCTGGCGATACCGCCCACGACTGGCCGGCCACCGCGCGCCAGCGCGTCGGCGATGTGCTTCTCAATGACCTCGGCCTGTCCCGGCAGCGTCATCGGGCCATAGTCGGCCTCCCGGTCCTCACCCGGCCTGACCCTGGTCACCCGGTCGGTGAGCTTCTCCAGGAACGTGTGGTACACCCCCTGGGCCACGTACACCCGCTCCACGCCCACGCACGTCTGCCCGGCGTTGGACAGCGCGCCCCAGGCGCAGGCGTCGGCCGCCGCATCCAGATCGGCGTCCGCGCCGACGATGAACGCGTCCTTGCCGCCGCACTCGGCCACCAGCGGCGTGAGGTTGGTCGCGCAGGCGGCCATCACCTTCCTGGCGGTCGCCGCGGAGCCCGTGAACGCGATCTTGTTCACCGCGCTGCGGGCGAGGTAGTCCCCGGTCTGGCCCATGCCAGTGACCAGCTGGAGCACCGGCTGCTCGGGCACGACCTCGGCGAACGAGCTGACCAGCCAGCTGCCAACCGCCGGAGTGAGCTCGCTGGGCTTGAAGACGACCGCGTTCCCGGCGGCCAGGGCGTAGGCGATGGAGCCCATCGGGGTGAAGACCGGATAGTTCCACGGGCCGATCACGCCGACAATGCCGAGCGGCAGGTACTCAAGCGTCGCCGCCTGATTCAGGGCCACGAGGCCGCTGCGGACCCGGCGCGGCCCGAGGACCTTCCTGGCGTTCCTGGCCGCCCAGTCGATGTGGATGACGGCCAGCAAGATCTCCAGCTGAGCGTCGCCCAGCGGCTTGCCGGTCTCGGTATGGACCAGCTCGGATAGCCGGCCGATGTACCGGGTCAGGTGGGATTTCCAGGCCAGCAGCCGCTGCTGGCGGCCCTTCCAGCCCAGATCGGCCCACCAGCGCGCGGCCTGGCGAGCTCGCTCGACGGCGTCGTTGACATCCTGCTCGCCGTAGACGGGGAAGGTGGCGATCACTTCCGACGTTGCCGGGTTAAGGGTGTCGAAGGTCTCGGTAGACCGCAGGTGCCCTTGAGTACCAGAATGTCCGTGAGTCCCAAGAGTGGCCGCCATAACCGCTGTATCACCGTTTCTACCTAAATATCCTGTGATCCTATGAATCGAACAATCGGAGGTCGACGCCCGGTTGCAGGCTCTGAGTCGGCCGGGGGTCGCCGGTCGGTCGGAGGCCCTGAGTCGGCCGGGGGTCGCCGGTCGGTCGGAATCCCTGTGTCAGTAAACCACCGGCTGGCCTGGCTGTGACGCGTCAGGTACCTTTGTCTTTCACTTTCACACCAGGAGCCTCACGTGCCACATCCGGCCTCTTCCGACGCTGACCGTCGGTGGCTGCTTGAGGCGATCGAGCTCTCCTATTGCTGTCCGCCATCGGCCTCGGCGTTCTCCGTGGGAGCCGTGGTGGTCGCGGCCAGCGGCGGCCCGCTGGGAGCCGGATACTCGAGGGAACGCGATCCTGCCGATCACGCAGAGGAGGTGGCCCTGGCCAGCGTCGCCGAGTCGGGCTGGGACGCGTTCCTGGCCGGTGCCACGCTGTACAGCTCGCTGGAACCGTGTGCGGCCAGGGCGTCCCGGCCGGTGCCATGCGCCGATCTGATCATCGCCAGCGGCATCCGGCGCGTGGTGATTGCGTGGCGCGAACCGCCGATCTTCGTGCCTGGCGGTGGGGCGGTCCGGCTTCGGCGGGCCGGCGTCCACGTCGAAGTGATACCGGAACTCGCAGCGGCGGCAAGGGCGGTGAACGCCCACCTGCTGGCCGGCTAGCCGACCAGGGCGGGCCAGCCAAGCGGCCTGGGCGTCGGAGGTGCTGGGCTACCTAGCCCGGTTAGCCAGCCGGCCGGGCCAGCCGGTAGGCCACGAAGTGGCGCAGGGGGTTGCCCGCCGGATATCTCGGGTGATCGAAGAACGCTTCCTGAGTCAGCCCGAGCCGCCGCATGACGGCCTGTGACGGCTCGTTCTGCACGGGGGTCATGGACCAGATCTCGGACAGGCCGATGCCGTCGAACGCGACGTTGAGTGCCGCCTTGGCCGCCTCGGTGGCGTACCCCTGGTGCCAGGCCGGCCGGGCGAGCCGCCAGCCGACCTCCATGCCGCCCGCGCCAGGGACGTCGTCTGGCATCGGGTTAAGCCCGGTGAAGCCGATGAACTGGCCCGTCTCGGCGACCTCCAGCGCCCACAGCCCGAAGCCCTGCTGCTGGAAGAGCTCATCGAGCCGGGCGATGAGAGCGTCGCTAGCCGCCCGGTCCAGAGTCGACGGGAAGTACCGCATGGTCTCGGGGTCACCGTTCAGCGCCGCGAACGGCTCCTTATCTGACTCCTGCCAGCGGCGCATGACCAGGCGTTCGGTCCTGAGGCTGTCGTATCGAGGCGCCATCGTCTCTCCCTGCGTGTCTTCCCGGCGGGCACCAGGCCGAGCCAGGATAGCCGCGGTCATGGCCTGGCCCGGCGTCTGGTACAGCACGGGCGCGCTCATACCCGGGCTGGAGGTCAGCCCGTGCGCCCGGCGGGTCAGAACAGGCGGAGGACGCCGTCGTCGATGCCGCGCATCGACTCGTAGTCGAGCGTGACGCAGCGGATGCCGCGGTCCTGCGCGAGTACTCGCGCCTGGGGCTTGATCTCCTGCGCGGCGAACAACCCGCGCACCGGTGCGAGCAGCGGATCGCGATTCAGGAGTTCGAGGTAGCGGGTGAGCTGCTCGACCCCGTCGATCTCGCCGCGCCGTTTCACCTCGACCGCGACGCTGACCCCGGCGTCGTCTCGGCACATGAGGTCGACGGGTCCGATCGCCGTGGGGTACTCGCGCCGGACCAGCCGCCATCCAGCGCCGAGCACGTGCAGTTGGGCCGCGAGCAGTTCCTGCAGGTGCGACTCGACTCCGTCCTTGACCAGGCCCGGGTCGACCCCGAGGTCGAATGAGGCGTCGCTCATGATCTGCTCGATGTTGATGGTCAGCGTCTCGCCCTTGCCAGTGACCACCCAGCTGTCTGCCGACTCGGCCAGCCGGCACGGCGGCGACATCCAGTTCAGCGGTTTGTAGGAACCGGCGTCGCTGTGAATCGCGACGCTGCCGTCGGCCTTGATGATGATCAGCCGAGTGGCTAGTGGCAGGTGTGCTGCGAGTCGTCCCGCGTAATCGACGGAGCACCGCGCTATGACGACCCGCACGGGTGTCAGTGTATGCGTTCATCTGGGCCGTGCAGGCAGTTGATCGAGCGCCTGACACGGTCACGGCGGTGGTCAGTTGATGTCGAACTCGTTGCCCTCCGGGTCCCTCATCCCGACCGCGTAGTGATCGAGGCCCTCCTCGCTCAGCGCGCCGGTCACGGTGGCGCCGAGATCGGACAGCCGTCGTGCCTCGGCATCGACTCGCTCCCTGCGGGTTGCGATCGGAACTGCCCGCCCGCCGCTGACATGGATGTCTAGGTGCAACCGGTTCTTGACCACCTTGCTCTCGGGCACCATGTGGAACCAGATACGAGGTCCGCCGCCATCCGGATCGATGATGGAATCCGCGCCGCTCCCCAGTTCTTCCTCGGGAAGTCCGATGTCGCGTCGCCAGTCGTCCCAGGTGGCGAAGCCATCCGGCGGTGGCTCAAGCTCATAACCCAGGGCGCCAGCCCAGAAGCTGGCAAGCAACTGCGGATCGGTGCAGTCGACTACCAGCTGATATCGGACGGTCACCAGTCGCCCTCTGCATCCGGATAGGCCGCGCGGTAGGCCTTCGCCGGTGACAGGATCTCTGCGGGATCGGGCGTAGCGATGTCGACGGGTATTCCGAAGTCCCACAGTTCGGTTACTGACCAGATGCGAGTGTCGGCCGGGGCGGTCGGCTCAGAGAGCACCGCGATGCGCAGTGCCCGGCCGGCCGAGTCCAGCCAGACCTCGGCCGGAAGCCGGCTGAGCGATCGATACGGCCCGGACGGCGCGCTCACGCCGGCTGCCAGCGATGCGTCCGCCCGCCCCAGGTCAACGGTGAGCCGGAAGCGCGTTGCGGACACGCCACGCACCGTTTCCGGTCCGACTTCGAAGACTTCGTGATTGGCTCCCGACAGTGCGTCCAACGGCCAGAGCGGGTCGTTAGGCGCGCGCGGTCCGGCGGGATCGGTGAGCGAGAAGCCCGTCCACTTGCTGCCGACGCGGATGTACATGTTGGCTCCGTCGTAGACGTTCTCGCGGGGCTCCATGCTCTCCAACTCCTCCGCGTCATCGGCATGCTCGATGCGGTCGGCTGCGAAGCGCTTGGTAAGGCCGTCAGTGAACATCAGCGCCTGCGATACCAGTGCGCGGCGGGCATTGAGGTCGGCGACCCCCTCGCAGCGCCGGTCGGCCGCCTCGGGTATGGGCGAGCCGGTGCACCAGGCAGCGAATAGCCTGGCGGTTCCGGCCTCGAGCGTGCGGGCGGCGGCATTCGCCACCCGATCCGCCGCGGGCTCGGGGGCTGCTAACACGGACTCAGCATAAGGCGATGACGCGGCGCCGCGTCCGGGTGCGCATCTTGGGCTAGCGTCGCGCCCCGCGGCAGGCCGACAGCAGCGGTATCGCCGCGATCTTTTCATCGGTCAGGTCTTCCCAGCGGATGCGGGCCGGCTGCCGGGGCCCGTGCAGCGGGCGGCAATCGATGACGCGATCGGGCGTGACGATGAAGTCGACCGGCACGTCGTGGCCGGTGAGCGGGATCGTGCCGCTGGGCTGCACTTGAAGCTCGTGGACTGTGGTGACGCACACGGCCTGGGGCCCGATCAGTCCGGCCGCCGTCGCCAGCGCGAATTCGAGGTCGGCGAACCCGCCGCCCTTGCCCAGGCGCGCTCCGTCCTCGCTGACGGCGACGCTGCCCATCACGACAAGGTCGACTTCCGGCAGTTCGGCTAGCGAGACCTGACGGGCCGAGCGCTCCGCTCCGC
>JASHUE010000798.1:0-3128 GCA_030040195.1 Streptosporangiaceae bacterium
GAACGGGCAGGCTAGCTAGTGGCAGCTCCCGGCGGGAAGCGACTGGGCGGTGCGGTAGCGGACGTCGGCGAAGCGCCGCTATGACGGCACCCACTGGTACGGAGGTGCCCGGGCAGCGCACCAGCATCAGGCACGGGTGGTTGCCTGCCGGCTGGCCCGCGCTGCACGGTCGTGAGGCCGAGCGGGCCGTGATACGCGAACTGCTGCGAAAGGCGGAACGGGGATCTGGGGGAGTGGTGCTCGTCGAGGGGGAGCCGGGCATCGGCAAGTCGCAACTGCTCCGAGACGCCCGCGATCAGGCGGCAGGTCGCGCTTTCTCCCTGGTCACGGCGGCGGCCGACCCGCTCGCCCACGCAACTCCGCTTTTCACGCTTCGCGCGGCGTTGGACGAGCCCCTGACCGGGCTAGCCGCCGGTCACCACTGTTCTGACGCGCCGAGCCCCGCTTACCAGTGGCTAGCGGTCCTGCGCGGGCGCCTGGAACTGCGGGCCGCGTCCGCTCCGCTGCTGATCTGCCTCGACGACCTGCACTGCGAGAGCGAGGCAACTCTCGCGGCGCTGCGGTCGCTGCAACGCGATCTCCGCGGGCAGCCGCTGGCCTGGCTGCTAGCCCGCTCCAGCACTGTTCGAGGTGGTGCCGAGCATCTGTTCAGCCTCCTCGAGCTGGATGGCGCAGTCCGGATCACGCTCGGCCCGCTGGCCGAGGATGCAGCAGTGATGATGCTTACCGACGGCTTTGGCGCGCCACCTGACCAAGGCCTGACTACCCTCGCCCGGGATGCGGCAGGCATTCCGTCCCTGCTGACTGAGCTGATCCGCGGCCTCCGCGCGAACCATGCAGTCAATGTGAGCAGCGGCCGCGCCGTCCTCGCCTCTCACGACCTGCCTCTGCAGCTTCAGCGCCTTGCCCGGCAGCGGCTCGCCCAGGTAAGCAGGCGAACCCGTCACCTTCTGGTCATGGCCGCCATCCTCGGGCCGGCTTTCCGGCTAGAGGACGCTGCGGAGATGCTGGGCGAGTCGCCCGCCGCCCTGCTGCCGGCGATCGAGGAGGCAATGGAAGCCGCGTTGATGAGCACGGCGGAGCACGGTTTCGCATTCCGGAATGAGCTGCTGCGCCGCGCTGCCGGCGACACGATCCCTGGGCCCGCGCGCGCAGCCCTCCACCGGCAGTACGCTGACATCCTGCTCAGCCGCGGGGTATCAGCGGCAACTGCGGCCAGTCACCTGCTCCAGGCGGCGCATCCGGGCGATCCCGGCTCGCTGCCAGGGCTGGACCAGGCAGTGGCCCGGACGATCCGCTCTGATCCGCAGGTCGCCGCCGATCTTGCAATGCAGGCGCTAGAACTTACGCAGCCCGGTGATCCGGCCGTGGTGTCCAGGTCCGTATCCGCCGCCGAGGCGCTGGCCGCCGCGGGCCGGCTCGACCAGGCTCAGAAGATTGCCGAGGCCACTCGCGCAAGGCCGCTTCCGCAGACGGCCGAGCACCGGCTCCGATGCGTGATGTCCTGGGCTCTGTGCACCCGCGGACAGCCGCAGGATGCAGCGGCTGAGGCCGCCGTCGTGCTGGCCGCAGCACAACTACCAGGTGAGATCCGCGCCCGCGCGCAGACCGCACGCCTGCAGGCCCTGACGGCCATGCGCGCCGAGCCAGCCACCGGAGCTGACGACGAACCGGGTGTCCGGCCGGGCTCCCGCACCGCGGCAGCCGCCCTGATCCTTCAAGCCAGCCGTTGCTGGGACAGCGGCCAGATCCGCGAGAGCCTTCAGCTGATGCGTGACGCGGCACGTGGCACCGGTCTCTCCGCGGATGCTCGGGATGTCCAGCCTCTGCTC
The DNA here is from genome assembly GCA_030040195.1 of Streptosporangiaceae bacterium. Classification (GTDB taxonomy): domain Bacteria; phylum Actinomycetota; class Actinomycetes; order Streptosporangiales; family Streptosporangiaceae; genus JAJYUU01. The sequence goes on from JASHUE010000798.1 coordinate 1,833, forward strand.
GTCCTGGCGGCCGCTCTGGCGGACGTGCGCGAACTCAATGAGGCAGAAACCGTCCTGGCCGTTGTGGCCGCGTCGGGATTGGGGCTTCTGCCGGCCGGCTCTGCTGTCGCGCTGGTGCGCAGCCGTGTGCACCTGGCTGCGGGACGGCTAGCCGCGGCGGGCTCGGAGGCAGAGACTGCTCTGGCTCACGCGCAGACGCTCGGCGCGCACTCGTACGCCGCGACCGCCCGCAGCGTCCTCGCCATCGTCGAGCTGCGTCGCGGTGACGTCGAGGCAGCTGCACGGCACATCGGTAGCCGTCCGGTGAGCAGCTCGCACTTCGCGGACATTTACGCTCGCTCTGAAAGCAGCCTGGCCCAAGCGCAGGTCGTTGAGGCCGGCGACGGCCCTGCTGCGGCCCTCCGCTGTGCCGCCGCTTTCTGCGCCGACCTTCCCGGCCGGCCAGGGCCGATGCTGGCAGATCCGGTACTTGCCGCGTGGCTGACGCGCGCCGCGCTGGCTGCAGGAGACGAGAGGCTGGCCGCTGCTGCGGCCGATGCTGCCGCGACGGTGGCAGCCGCTTACCCGGAGTTCCGGTCGTCTTCCCCGGCCGCCGCACATGCCCTGGGCTTGGTTCATCGTGATCCGGCCTGCCTGGCCAGTGCCGCGAGAGAGCATCCAGATCCGTGGGCCAGGGCGTCGGCGGCAGAGGATCTTGGCGTCCTGCGGGAACGGCGAGGTGACCGGGACCAAGCCATCGATTGCCTGACCTTGGCACTGGCGGAGTACGGGCAGGTTGGCGCCTGCCGTGACGAGGCGCGCGTTCGGTGGCGGCTCCGCAAGCTGGGGATCAGGCGCCGTCACTGGAGTAAGAGCCCCGGCGCCGGGCCGGCCATGGGCTGGCACAGCCTGACCGCCACAGAGCAAGCAGTCGCCTGCCTTGTCGCCGAGGGACTGAACAACAACCAGGTCGCTGCTCGTATGTACATCAGCACCCACACCGTTGCCCACCACCTCCGTCAGGCCTTCCGCAAACTGAGCATCACGTCGCGCGTTGAGCTCACTCGCGTCGTGATCGAGCAGGCCGCGGACAGGGCGCCGTTGAGAAATTAGCCATCTTGACGATGTCGGGACCCAGCAGGAGGTCCCATAGTTGCGCTCACCGCGGACGCTGAGCCTGCGTTCGCCGCGAAGGGATCAACTAGCGATGACGAGTCCGGTCTCGCGCGGCTTTCATCGTCTCAGCCGCCCCGCCGGCGCCGAGGCCGGCAAGCTCCCGCCAGGCCAGCATGTGACCACCGACTTCCCCGTCCTGTC
>JASHUE010000799.1:0-4142 GCA_030040195.1 Streptosporangiaceae bacterium
CCCCCGCGCGAAGTAGCCGAGCTCATCGTCAGCGGCCTTGCGGGTGCGAGCGCCGTGCAGACGGCGGAGGTCAGCGGGTCCGGGTTCATCAACATCACGCTACGGGACAGCTGGCTCGCCGAGCAGGCCGACGATCAGCTCGCCGACCCGCGCCTTGGCGTGCCGGTCGCGGGGCCCGCGCAATGCGTCGTGGTCGACTACTCTGCACCGAACGTCGCCAAGGAGATGCACGTCGGGCATCTGCGGACGACAGTCGTGGGTGACGCGCTCGTGCGCGTCCTGGAGTTTCTTGGGCACCGCGTGATCCGGGCCAATCACATCGGCGACTGGGGCACCCAGTTCGGCATGCTGCTCGAGCACCTGCTCGATGTCGGGGAGCAGGCCGCCTACGACCAGCTCGCGGCCGGCGAGATCAACGAGTTCTACCAGGCAGCGAAACAGCAGTTCGACGCCGACCCCGTGTTCGCGGAGCGGGCCCGGCTCCGGGTTGTGGCCCTGCAGTCGGGCGATCCCGAGACGGTGCGGCTTTGGCAGACCCTGGTGCGGGACACCGAGCACTACTACAACGCCATCTACCGCCGGCTCGACGTCACGCTGACCGACGCGGACCTGGCCCCGGAGAGCTTCTACAACTCGATGCTCGCCGATGTCTGCGACGAATTGGAGTCGCTGGGCGTTGCGGTCATCAGCGAGGGCGCGCTGTGCGCGTTTCCGCCAGGGTTCACCGCCAGGGACGGCAGCCCGCTGCCGATCATCCTGCGCAAAAGTGACGGCGGTTACGGCTACGACGCCACGGACATGGCGGCTATCCGGTACCGCGTGCGGGACCTCGGCGCCGATCGGCTCATCTATGTGGTTGGCTCGGAGCAGGCACTGCATTTCGCCATGATCTTCGCAGTGGCCAGGCAGGCGGGCTGGCTCACCGACAAGGTCAGGGCTGAGCACGCCACCATCGGCATGGTCGCGGGGGCGGACGGCAAGCGATTCCGGACCAGAAGTGGTGGCTCGGTCAAGCTCAGCATGCTGATCGACGAGGCCGTCGAGCGGGCCGAGGGGGCAATCAGGGACAGGTATGACGATCCCGTGCAGCGTCGCCAGATCGCCGAAGCGGTCGGCATCGGGGCGCTCAAGTATGGCGACCTCTCGGTCGCCAGGGACTCCAGCTACGTGCTGGACTTCGACCGGTTGCTTGCGCTGAACGGCAACACCGGGCCGTACCTTCAGTACGCAACCGCGCGGATCCGGTCTATCTTCCAGCGAGCCGGGCTCGACCCGGGTCAGGCTACAGGTCGGGTGCTGCTCGGAAGCCCGGCCGAGCGAGCGCTTGCGCTCCAGCTCCTCGGATTCGGCCGGGCCGTCACCGACGCGGCAGCCACGGCCGAGCCGCACAAGCTGGCAGGCTTCCTGTTCGACGCGGCCAGCGCGTTTACGACGTTCTATGAGCAGTGCCCGGTGCTGGCGGCCGAGGGCGAGACGCGGGTCAGCAGGCTAGCCCTGTGCGGACTGACGCTGCGTGTGCTCACTACCGGGCTCGGCCTGCTCGGTATACCGGTGCCCGATCGCATGTGACGGCGGGCCCGGCCTGGCGAGCCCCGCCCCTGCGCTTGTGACCGGATATCTGGCTGACTGATTTTACCTAATTGTACTTATTCTCAGAATCTTCTCAGATCCAGTGGTCGCGAGTTCTCATATTCGTGCGCGATGCTTGGACCTCATGGAGTACGAGAATCTGTACCAAGACGGCATGCCGGTGCCGCCGCCCCCGGCTCCGCGCCGCAAGACTGGCCGGGTCCGCCGGATCGCCGCCGTCGGCGCCGCCGCGGCCGTGCTGCTCGCCGGGGGTGCGGCCATCGGGATCGCGATGACTGGCGGGGCATCGGCGGCTACATCCGGTTCAGGCAGCCCGCAGCATCAGGCAGCCGCTGCGGAGTGCCAGAGCCTGGCGGCCTTGGTGAGGAGCGACGGCCACCCGATCGCCGCCCAGCGCATCGAGGCGCTGTGCCATCGCAGCCGACTGCTCCGGATGGTCGCAGCTGGCGGCATCTACGGCTCGATCACCTTCAAGGCCAAGGACGGGTTCAGGACCCTGGCCTTTGAGCGGGGCACCGTGGCTTCGGTGGTCGGCTCGGTCATCACCGTCCGTGCCGTCAACGGCACGACCTGGACCTGGGATGTCACTGCGTCGACCGTGATCAGGGAAAGCGGCCAGACGGTAGCCCCGAGCAGCCTGGCCGATGGCGAGCGCGTGCTTGTCGCGGGTCAGGTCGTGTCCGGCGCGAACGACGCCCGCCTCATCCGTATCCGGGCGGTTGGTTAGCTCATCCATTCCGGCTGACCGACAGCCTGCACTAGGGCCCAGTGCTCCCATGTTCGCGATAGCCTCAAACAGCCGTAATGTCCCTGAATGCCGCAGGTCAGGCCTGCAGCACCACGCCAAACGGTGAGCCAGGACGTCATGACCGAGAACGACCGAATACCCCAGGTGCTCGTGGTAGACGATGAGCCGAACATTCGCGAGCTCGTCCAGGTGGCACTGAAGTTCCACGGCTGCTCGGTCGTCACCGCCGCCAGCGGCAAGGAAGCCATCAGGCAAGCCGAGACGGACAAGCCCGACCTCATCGTCCTGGACGTCATGTTGCCGGACATGGATGGCTTCGAGGTCTGCCGCCGGCTGCGCGCGGCCGGGAACGAGGTTCCGGTGATCTTCCTCACCGCCAGGGACACTTCCTCCGACACGGTCACAGGCCTGGCCATCGGCGGCGATGACTACGTCACCAAGCCGTTCTCGGTCGAGGCCCTCGTCGCACGGGTGCGCGCGGTGCTCCGGCGCGCCTCGCGGACCGCGACCGGCGAGCAGGAGGCCCGGGGCGCGGGACCGTTGCGCGTCGCCGACCTGGAGCTGGACGAGGACCGCTGGACAGTCCACCGCGCGGGCGTGCCGGTTGAGCTGTCGCCCACCGAGTTCCGGCTGCTTGCCTACCTGATGCGCCATCAGGGTCGCGTGCTCACCAGGGCCCAGCTTCTGGAGAAGGTCTGGGGCTGGGACTACTCAGGCGAGTCCCAGATCGTCGAGACCTACGTCAGCTACCTGCGCCGCATGTTTGATGCTCTCGGCCCCCCCCTGATCTACACCCAGCGCGGCGTCGGCTACAGCCTGCGGCCGGAGCGCCGGGATCATCTTGACCCGGCCGGGCCACCCGGATGAGCAGTTCGAGCCGGCTGTCGCTGCGCGGCCGGATGCTCGTCCTGCTGGTCGGCGTAACGACGATCCTGCTGGTCGTCATGGGCACCGTGAGCACCTATCTGCTCGCCCGCCGCGTGGACGCTCAGATGGCGCAGGCCAACGCGAATCTCAGCACGCAGGCCGACAATCTTAAGCTCAATCCTCGCGCGCTTGCGGGCCTGATGAGCTCCAGGCCAGGCCAGTACCTCGTCGCCGAGGTGCCAATCCAGGCCCAGCTTGGCGCCCTCCCGATCACCGCGGGCGCGCAGACCGCGCAGCTGGTGACGGCGGTCGACAGATGGCTGCAAGCCCCGGCCTTCTCGCCGGTCATCACCGTTGCCCAGCAGGGTGATCTCCGCCAGGCCATGGCACTCATCGAGGCGCGCGGCTGCGGAAGGTTCCCCGACCTGGGCACCGGCTGTAAGCAGCCCTTCAGCATCACCGCGCAGCTCACCGAGGTAGCGAGGGTAGTCCCGCTGATCGGGGCGAACGACCAGCCGGTCGCGAACCGCCACGCCATTCTGTTCGTGGCCCAGCCGGTCAGCTCCGGGCCGGCCGAGGTGCGCGGGTTCATCATCGCCGAGCTGATCACCGGGGCGGCCCTGATCGCGCTCGTGGCGCTGGGCGGTGAGTGGCTCATCGGTCGCGGCCTCGATCCGCTGGACAAGATGACGAGCACCGCCAACGAGATCTCCGCGCGCGGCGACCTGACCGCTCGCATGCCGGACGCCGACTACCAGGACGAGGTCGGCAGGCTGGGCTCGGCGATAAACACGATGCTCGACCGGATCCAGCAGGCGTTCAGCTCGCGGCTGCATTCCGAGCAGAAGGTCCGTGAGTTCGCCGCCGATGCGTCGCACGAACTGCGGACCCCGCTGACGACTATCCGCGGCTACGCCGAGCTTTACCGGCAGGGCGC
>JASHUE010000800.1:0-4892 GCA_030040195.1 Streptosporangiaceae bacterium
CTGGACAATGTATGCCATGACTGTTCCGGCCTTGGATGATGCGACGCTTGATCGGCTCAGCCAACTATCAAGGTCAGCCGATCCGCCGCCGTGGCGTTCGATGACCGAAGGCCGCGATCACCTATCCGGCGACTCGTTCATCATGGTCGGGCCGGAACACGACCGGCGAGAGGATCTGTACGTGTCACGGGACAGCGGCCCGGCAGACGCGACCACACTGCACTTGCTGGCGGATGCGCGTACCTACCTGCCGGTCCTGATCGCGGAGGTGAGGCGGCTCCGCGCGCTCGTCCCGGACTAACAGAGTCCGCTATTGCCGCAGGGCGCGATGTGATTTCCAGCAGAATTGTCGGCAAGACTCGGATCCAGTCGTGCGTCCCTAGGCCACGAGCGCGGTTGCTTGCGTATCGCGGGACGTCTCTTGCGTGTTATGCAAGCTCCTCCGCCGCCTCTGCTGAGCTCGTGACCTCAAGGTGCCGTCCCGCATCGATCAGCGCCTGGCGCCGCCACTTATACAACGTGACGCTCGCGATGCCGAGCTCGGTGACGAGGTCCTTAACCGCTTCACCGGCGAGCATCCGCTCGCATGTCCGGCGGCGTAACTCCGCAGGGTAGTGCCCGGGCATTGCTGGCTCCTGGTTGTCAGGGCCAGATTGTCCCAAGCGTGGTCCACTTCTTGGGCTCTAGGTCAAGGTAAGAGCGTTGTGGATCTTGCTTCAGTGTTTTAGGCGCTTGCCGAGATCTCGGTTGTTACCCGAACACGGCTCAGGGTGGAGGCTGAGGCTCGCGCCGTTACGATCGGCTGCCAGTCGGCCGGATGATCCGCCGCCAATCGGCGACGCCTCGAACGCCCCGTGGATTGTCTCCGCCTCAGGACTCTCGCGGCCGTCGAGTCCGGTTCACCTGCTGCGGAGCGCCCGCACCGGGCTCACGCGGAGCGGCGTCGGACTGCAGCCGCGGCAAATCACCCACCCAGGGTGAGGAACTGCTGGCTCGGAGCAGGAAACGTGGCAGCTGCGCGGTCTCAATTCGGCCTGCGACAGGCTGCGGTCGGGGTCGTTGGCACCCGCTGCGGGTGCCACGGCGGCGCGAAACGGCAGAGAGCTGCAGGAAACGCTCAAGGAGGCGGACGTGAGCTCTACCGAAGGACGCACTAGTCACGCGAGCAGCAATGGGAAGATCGACATGCACCTTGAAGTCGACGTCATCCCGGTGTCCGATGTCGACCGAGCGAAGCAGTTCTACCAGGGATTGGGCTGGAGGCTTGACGACGATGCCGCTCCGGCAGACGCCGTTCGCATCGTCCAGTTCACGCCCCCGGGGTCAGGGTGCTCGGTCACCTTCGGCCAGGGAATCACGCCGGCGGCGCCCGGCTCGGCCGAGGCGACACTGACCGTCAGCGACATCGAAGCAGCCCATGACGAACTCGTCGGCCTTGGCATTGATGCGAGCGACGTGTGGCACGGGGCGCCATTCCCCGTTGAGGCGCGGCTGAGCGGCCCCGACCCGGCACACACGAGTTACGGATCGTTCTGCTCCTTCAACGATCCCGACGGCAATGTGTGGCTCGTTCAGGAGGTCACCACGCGGCTTCCTGGCCGAGTCTGATACGGACAATCCGCTCGGTCGCCGGGGCGACCGAGCGGTCACCAGGCGCTGCAGATCACCGCCGCGGGACGGTGTCTACGACCAGTCACTGCCCGGTGACCGTCCCGTTGTCACCTGTGACTGCGACCACGGGGTCAGCTGCGCATGACACCTGGCGAGATCTCGTTCCGAGCCACGCTGCCAGTGTCAGCCACCAGCCACTGGTCTTGTGCGGCGCACCTCAACGAGCAGGATCCAGGCGGTGACCAGGCCTATGGCTAGGCCGGCGAGGGCCCCTGAAGCCTGGACGAAGGCCCCGGCAGCGTGCCCAGTGGCCACTAGGGCCGAGCCTACGATCGTGGCCGCCGGCTCGATGAGCGTGATGATCAGCCGGGAGGCTTGCTCCCCGGTGCTGTGCGCGTCTGCCCGGCTGGACCGCGCGAGGACGATGCGGCTCACGATGGCGGCGGCCAGGACGGCCAGCGCCGTTGTCGTCCAGGCAGGCGGCGTAGCAGTCCGGGTGGGCCACAGGCACACCAGTGCGTACGCGATGGGCTGGGCTAGCAGCAAGAGTCCGGTTCCGGCCCGGCCCAGCCAGACGTCATCGCTGATGATCTGGTCGAAGTTGAAGGACAGGGCCACGAAGATCAGGCCGGTGAGCGCTCCGGCCGCGCCTGCCTGGGCGACGAAGTAGTCCGCCCCAGGGTGCAAGCAGATTCATGAGTGTGCTCCGCTCCTCGATCGCTGCCGGCCCTCGGGCCTGTACGTTATCCCGCTCCTCCTCGGCCTGGTCGCCGCGACAGCGATCGCCGGACCCATCATCGCCAGACCGGGCGTCATCATGTCGGAGAAGCCGCTATCCGAGCTGATGATCGAGGTCGCCGAAGGCAGGGGCGAAGTTTCCGAGTACTAGCAGGATGCTGCGCCGCCTGCAGCTCCAAAGTCGAGTACGGCGAAATCTCGAGTACCGACGTCGTGCCTGCCCAGAAGGCACGAAGGGTGACGGCTAGCTCAGCGAACTTCGGTGTACTGGCTGCGGTCCAGCTGCACAACTTCGGTGTGATCGCTGCCGTGCGGCTCTGCGACGTCGGTGTACTGGCTGCGGTCCAGCTGCACAACGTGGAAGCTGGCCCTGGAAAGCAGCTTGCGCAGGTGCTGCATCCCCGTCATGCCCGCGAGCACGACAGCCAGGGCGGCGGCGAGAACCGAGCCACCGAACAGCGCGAGCCCGCCGACGACGTGTCCCAGCACCATCACGATCACTGCGGCCAGCAGGGCCACCGGCACGGCCGCCACCAGCAGCAGTGCGAGAAGCGTCAGGGCAATGACGGCCTTGGCCGACCTGTCCGACGTCCGTCTCGCGTACCAACCGGTCATCCGCCACCTCGCAAGCCGCGCAGCCCGTCTAGGCCCAACTCTACCTGAACCAACACGATATGTCGTGTCCTGCCATGTCAACGCGCCTCTCGACCAGGATGTTCCCCAACCGTCCGGCGCCGCTGACCGGAGCCGAGTACCCATCACGCCAGGCGGGAGATGCGGACGCATGTCGGCGACGGCGGCTGACATTCCAGCCGACGCCCCTGCGCCTCATCGGTATGCCGGGCAGATGCTCTGGTAGGGAATGCCTGGGGCGTCGTCGGCCCATTGGGCGCGTGTGAGGTTTCCTTGTACCTCGCTGCAGATGAGTTGTGTGAGGAACCCTTGGTTTAGGTTCAAAGTCCGCTGCGTCAGCAACGTTACTGTGCCGTTGTAGCTGCCAACGGCTACCTCTTGGCCGTCCCGGCTGAACGCGAGGCTGGTGATCTCCGAGCCAGTCTCCGCGAGCGTGGCGAGACGTTGATGGCTGGAGAGGTCCCACGTGTTGACGTCGCCGAGGGCGTCGCCGCTCGCGAGGGTCAGCCCGTCCGGGCTGAAGGCGACCGCCTCGACCTTGCTTCCGTCGGGCAGGGTGGCCGTGCGCTGGTGGCTGGTGACCTGCCAGAGGCTGATGTAACCATCCTCGTCGCCGACGGCGAGGATCTGTCCGTCCGGGCTGAAGGCGACGCTGTTCACGGAGCTGCCCTCCTTCAGGGTCGCGATACGGCTGCGATTAGCAACCGACCACAACGTGATGTGGCCTTCAGCGTCGCCGACCGCGAGGATCTTGCCGTTCGGGCTGAAGGCAACGCTGTTCACGGAGCTGCCCTCGTTCATGGCGGCGAGGCGCTGGTGGCTAGCAACATCCCACAGGCCGACACCGCCGTCGTAGTCGCCGACCGCAAGGACCGTCCCGTCCGGGTTGAAGGCCACGCTGTCGGAGCCGTCGCCGCCCTCGAGGAGGGTGGGCGGCCCGGCCGACTCCAGGACGGGATGCGGTCGGGCGGTGACGTTCCACAGATCGACGCCCATCAGGTACCCGACGGCGAGCGTCCGGCCACTCGGGCTGAACACGGTGCTGTACGTCTCCATGACCTCGTAGAGGTCGGCGAGGCGGCGGCGGCTTGACGTGCTCCACAGGTCCACGTTGCCCGCCAGGTCCCCGGCGGCAAGAGTATGCCCGTTCGGGCTGAAGGCGACGTTCGTGACGGGACTGCCGTCTCCTTCGCTGAACGTGCTGGCATGACTGCCCAGGGTGGCGTTCCACAGCCCAACGTGCCCGCTGGCGTCGGCGACGGCGAGGGTACTCCCGTCGGGACTGTAGGCGACGGTCGTTACCGACGAGCCCTCGCCGAAGGTCGCCGTCAGGGTCCGGCTGTTGACGTTCCACAGGCCGACGGTGCCATTGCTGGTTCCGGCGGCAAGTGTCTTCCCGTCGGGACTATAGGCGATGCTCTGGACTGGGCCGTCCTCGGCCAAGCTGGCCGTTTCACTCGCCGTTGAGATGCTCCAGAGGCGGATCAGGTCGCTGTATCCGGCCACCGCGAGGGTCTTGCCGTCCGGGCTGAACGCGAGGCTGGCGACCGCAGTGCTTTCGCTCTCGGTCACCAGCGTCTCGGACCGGCGGCCCGTCGCAGTGTCAAACAGCTGAACGCCGCCAGCGGTATTGCCGACGGCCAAGGTCTGCCCGTCCGGGCTGAACGCGAGGCTGCTGACGGACTGCGCGATCTGATAGCCCTCGCCGAGGGTCACACTGTGCCCGGTCACCAGGTCAGAAAGTTGAACAGTCCCGCCGGCCAAGCCAGCCGCGAAGAACCTGCCATCGGCGCTGAACGCGAGGCACTGAATCGAGTTATCCGCTCTCCCGGTCGAGATCTGTGCCTTGCCGGTCTGCGTGTCCCACACCCCGAAGTGCCCGGCCTCGTCACCCGCGACGAGATAGTCCT
>JASHUE010000085.1:0-3245 GCA_030040195.1 Streptosporangiaceae bacterium
CCGGCCAGCAGGTCCGTGTCCAGCGCGCCGCTGCGGGCCATGGCCAGCTCGGCCGTCATCATCACCGGCACCGGCCCGTCCTTGGCGGCCGGGATCACCGGCATGGTCGCGGTCATCGTCACCTTCGCCGCGGCCACCTTGTCGTAGGCATTGGCCCATGCCAGTTGCTGGGCTGCGGAAGCGCTGTTGTACGTCGACAGCGCACTCGCAAGAGCCGGGTCGGTGGGCGCCAGTGACGCGAGCGGCTGCAGCACGAACGCCTGGGCCGCGTTGATCGGCTGCGTGACCCCGAACCACGTCTGGGGCGAGAACAGCAGCCTTTGGACGCTGCCGGTCCCGGTGTTGTACGGCTGGCCGTAGGCCGCAGTCTCGCTGGTGCCGTTCAGCTCGGAGGCGGCCGTCGCGAGGAAGTCGGAAGGGTCGAGCCGCGACCAGGTCTGGACGGTCAGCGCCGGGACATCAGGGGAGGACAGCAGTCCGGCCAGGCCGAGGGTCAAAGCCAGCGTGATCAGGACGGCAATCGATCCTTCCTTGATGATGTCGTACCGGCGGGTGGCTCCGCGCCACGGCGCGGCCTCTGCGGCCGCGACCGCGCGCCTGCGCTGGCGCCACGACCCGCTGGCGCCCTCGGCCTTGTGAGTATCTATCGGGTGCGCGACGCCGCGCACCCGGACGAGCAGCACGTGAGCGCCGACGATCGCAATCAGGATGATCGGGATCAGCACGACATGCCACAGGAGCATCTGGCCGAAGTTCATGAGGTTGAAGAACGCGCCGACACCGACGGAATTGAAGGCATCCTTGCCGCTGGTGGAGATCCACTGCGAGTCGAAGTTCTGCTGCGACAGGTACCCGGTGAAGCACTCCACGATCGAGGCGATGAAGGCGACGACTCCGGTGATCCAGGTCATCGCCCGGCGCCCGCGCCAGGCGGCCATCCAGAACTTACCCCACAGGTGAATGACGATCAGCGCCATGAACAGCTCGACGCTCCACAGGTGCATGCTGTTGAAGAAGTGACCGACCGGGTTGGTGTGCCACCAGTCCACTCCGCCGATCGCGATGACGAGCCCGGACACGATCGCCATGCCGAGCGCGGCCAGCGAGGCAACGCCGAACACGTAGATCCAGGAACTCACGTAGGCGGGCTGCCGGTCGGGCAGCAACTTGCCGGGCGGGAGCAGTCGCAGCGCACGGTTCCTGACCCGGGCCGTCCACATGTCGGCGTCGGCCGATGCTGTGTCTGACGGATAATCCGGCTGGCTGCCGGCCGGCGAGGACTCGGCCGGGCCCGGATCGTTGCGACGCCCAACCGGGAACGGCAGCAGCAATGCGGCCGCGAAGATGGCCACCATTACCGCGATCAGCACGAGATTGGCCAGGGACACGTAGAAGATGTTCCAGTGCAGGTACGTGCCTGTGCCGTTGAGGTTGACTGGCGAGCTGGTCGTGGCCAGCGTGTGGATTATCATCCTTCGCTCCTACGGCAGTACATAATCAGCGTGGTCAGGAAGGGGCGTTGGCCCGCCCGTAAAGCTTCTGGTCGGCCGGCAAGCCCGGCGCAGTGCTGTGGGTCACCCGACTAAAGGACTTTAGTCCTTCGCCGGCCAAGGCAGGCTTTGCTGCGCTTAGCCCATCATCTGTGCCCTGGCGGCACTCGTCCAGATATGCCCCGGAGATGGGAGGCTGCCCCGCCCAGGTGACCTGGGCGAGAGGCAGCGGCTCGGGCGCGGGTGTGAGCTGCGGCCGTTTCAGCTCTCGTTGACCGCGATGCGAGTGGCGACCCTGGGGAAGATCTCCGCCTCGGATGCCGCGCGGCGCAGGTGCACGAACCGAAGATCGCAGCAGCAGCATCAGGCCCGCCCCGATGCAGGACACGACCGACGCGATCAGCGCGATCTGGACCTGGTTGGCCTTGGGCAGGATCGTGAACTCAGGGCTGTTTCGCCCGGCCGGACTTTCGTCCCTGTTGTGATTGACCCGCCGCCGTTAATGTCCGAGGTGTTTCCGGCCGGAAAGGGAGAACGACATGAGCACCACGCTGCTGCTCGCCGTCGATACGGCGCGCTATGAACCAGGGCGGCATGTGACGGCGGCCGTCGAGATGGTCAGGGACCTCGCCGCTAAGACCGGCGACAAAGTCGTGGTCGTGCACGTGCACGAGTACGCGTCGGGCAGATTCGGCCGGATCAGGGTCGACTGCGCCGACGACGAGGGCGAGCGACTGGTCTCCGACATCGTGGCCGACCTGAGCGCAGCGGGCGTCACCGCGGAGGCAGACGTGCGGGAGACGGACTTCGCCCACATCGCCCGGGCCATTCTCGCCGCCGGCAACGATCACGACGCCCGGATCATCGTGCTTGGCTCGCACACCAGAAAGGACCTTCCGAGTCTCACCTTCGGGAGCGTGGCCAGCCGGCTGCTGCATCTGTCGCGTCGTCCCGTACTGATCGTCCCGATGCATCCAGACGAGGCGCACCAGGCTGCTGCGCCCGTGGGCGACACGGTCGCCACCTAGCCCCGGCCGGGGCCGGGTCGTGGCACGATGTCAACGCTATGACGCACCGGAATGAGCGCACGCTGACCGCGGTCGGCCTCGCCCGCGTGGAGGGCGAAGGCTCGCTCCGCGTGCGGGTGATTGGCGATCACGTCGAGGAGGTCCGGCTCGAGATCTACGAGCCGCCGCGCTTTTTCGAGGCGTTCTTGCGCGGGCGGTCCTACACCGAGCCGCCCGACATCACTGCCAGGGTGTGCGGAATCTGCCCGGTCGCGTATCAGACCAGCTCGTTCCTCGCAATCGAGGCGGCCTGCGGCGTCGCGGTCCAGGGTCCGATCGCCGACTTGCGCAGGCTGCTGTACTGCGGTGAGTGGATTGCGAGCCACGCACTGCACATCTACATGCTGCACGCACCTGACTTCCTCGGCTACCCGGGCGCGGTCGAGATGGCCCGTGACCACCGGCAACTGGTCGAGCGCGGGCTCGCGCTGCGCCGTGCAGGCAACGCGATCATGGAGACGCTCGGCGGGCGGGCCGTGCACCCGGTCAACGTGCGGGTGGGCGGCTTCTTCTCGGTACCGGCACGATCCGATCTCGAGCGCCTCGCCGGGCAGCTGAGAGCAACGCTCGAGCCGGCGCTGGAGACAGTCAGCTGGGTCGCCGGCTTTGACTTCCCCGACTTCACCGTCGACCACGAGTTGATGGCGCTCAGTCAGCCGGGGGCTTATCCGATCGAGCGCGGGACAGT
>JASHUE010000801.1:0-2524 GCA_030040195.1 Streptosporangiaceae bacterium
CGCCGAGACCCGGCTTGACCTCGACGTGAGCCTGCGCGCACACGAACGTCTGTACCGGCGGGTCAACGGTGGGTGAGCCCGCGCGGCCTCACGCCAGCGTGACCACTGCCGACGATGCTCACGGCCGGTGGCTCGCGGGACGACTGGCGGTCGTCACGGGTGCCAGCCGCGGGATCGGGGCAGCCACGGCCGCGGCCATGGCGGCGGCGGGCGCCCGCGTGGTGCTGGCGGCCAGGGACCCTCAGGCTCTGGGCACCGTGGCCGACCGAATCAGGGACGCGGGCGGCCAGGCCATGCCCGTGCCGACGGACGTTAGCGACGAGGCCTCGGTCCAGCGCCTGTTTACCGAGGTCGGCGGGTTCGGTCAGCCGAGTGCATTGGTCTGTGCGGCCGGCGTGCTGACGCCCGCGCCATTTGCCGAGACAACATCGGCACTGTGGCAGCGGACGCTCGGGGTCAACCTGACCGGCACGTTCCTGTGCTGCCGCGCGGCGTTCACCGCGATGGTTGCGGCCGGCGGAGGCCGGATCGTGACCATCGCGTCGCTGTCGGGCGTGTACGCGACCGAGAAGTTCCCCGGGCTGGCCGCATACAACGTGTCCAAGTACGGGGTTATCGGCCTGACCGAGGCGATCGCGGTCGAGGGCAGGGGGTACGGCATCAGCGCCGTGTGCCTGAGCCCTGGTGCCGTCGACACCGAGATGCTGCGCCGGGCAAATCCCGCGCTGCGTCCTGGCCTGACGCCCGACGACGTCGCGGCACTGATCGTGGCGCTGCTGGACAGCCCGCTGGCGCACGTCAGCGGGGCGAACATCCCGCTGTTCTCGAACGCCTGACCGGCGCATCATCGCCGCGCCAGCGACCAGAGGTCGGTGCGGTCGTCGGCGAGCACGGCGGCGGCCGGCCGGGCTCGCTCGGACACCAGGCGGGCGCAGGCCGCCATCTCGCCGTCGAGGTCCAGTTCCGGATCACCGCCGCGGTCGACGCCTACGGCGGCAGCCACCACCCCGTCCACCAGGTAGAAGCCGATCAGCGCACCCTGCTGGACGCTGCCGCGGACCACGAACTCATCCCACCTGGCGGCGTGGCCGACATACTCGATCTTGTGCGTGTACTGGTCGGACCAGAAGGTGTGGACGTAGTCGTAGGGATCCGTTGCGCCGAGCATCGACCTGGCCGCGGCGGCCCCCTGCTTCTCCGCGTTGTTGAAATGCTCGACCCGGATCCGCCCGAACAAAGGATGCAGATGGTTCGCCACGTCACCGGCCGCGTAGACGTCGGGCGCGCTGGCCCGGCAGAGTTCGTCGGTCAGGATCCCGTTCTCTTGCGCGACCGGGACATCGGGGATGACGGGTTCTATGCCGATGCCGACCACGGAGAAATCGCACGCGATACGCCGGCCGTCGGCAGTCACAACCGCCTCCAGTCGTTCGGTGCCCTCGAAAGCGGCAACGCGGGCTCCGGGCAGCAGGTCGACGCCGTTCGCGCGGTGGAATCCGCCGATCAGCGCGCCGACCTGGCCGCCCAGGACCCGGTCCAGCGGGTCCCGGCCAGGGAAGACTGCGGTGACGCGGACCCCGAGTTGAGTCAGCGAGGCCGCTACCTCGCAGCCAATGAAGCCCATGCCCACGACGACCGCGCGCCGGCCCGGCACCGCCTCCTGCTTGATGGCGTCGCACTCGGCCACCGTGCGCAGATAGTGGATCCCGGCCAGGCCAGCCCCCGTGATCTTCAGCCGCCGGTTGCGTCCTCCGGTAGCGATCAGGAGCCGCTGGTAGCCGGCTTCCTGGCCTGACACCAGAGTGACTTTGTGCGCAGCCGTATCGACAGTGGCCACGGCACCGGGTCGAAGCTCGACATCGTGATCGGCGTACCATCCGGCCGGCCTGACGTACCAGCCGTCGAGATCTTCCTCCGACCGCAGGTAGGTCTTCGACAGCGGTGGGCGGCCGAAGGGGATGCCCGGCTCGGGGCTAACGACTACGACTGGCCCGCGGAAGCCCTCATCCCGGAGGGTGGCGGCGGCATTGCCGCCCGTGAGAGCGCCGCCGATGATCACTATCGGGCTTCCGCTGGTTCGCGCGCTCACCGGACATATTCTGCCGCTTGCCGCCCGTGAGCCGCGTCACCGCCCGGCCGCTCAAGCCCGCCTAAGGCCGGCCCGGGCCGGTCGCATAGGTCGTGGCCGGCTCGGTCGCGTACCGCGCCATCACGTCCGTGATCTGGGCGGGACTTAGCGGCGAGCCAGACGAGGCCATGTCGCGGAGGTCACGAAAGTACTGCACGTACAGGTCGGGCGTGAACGTGTTGAGTAGCGTCACGGGCTCATCGCCGCCGTTGGCGAAGGTGTGTGGCGCTCCGGGCGGAATCATCACGAGGGTGCCAGGCGGCGCCTCGTACGATTCCGCCCCCACGGTGAAGGTCGCAGTACCGGCCACGACGTAGAAGCCTTCGTCGTGGCGGCCGTGCCGATGCTGCGGGGGCCCGGCCACGTGCGGCGCAATCGTGATCTCCGCGACGCCAA
>JASHUE010000802.1:0-2747 GCA_030040195.1 Streptosporangiaceae bacterium
GCATCGGGACGGGAGGCTACGGGCCGGGATTCTGGGCGTCAGTTGGCTTGCCGGACCGGCCATTGGCGGTTATGCGCGACTACCTCACGGTGGTGCGGGGACTGCTCGCGGGCCAGACCGTCACCCACGAGGGACCGGCACTGAACGTGCACGGCGCGTCCCTCGGCCCGGCCGGCGTGCCGGAGGTGCCGCTCTACCTTGGCGCGCTCGGACCGCAGATGATGCGCCTAGCGGGCGAGCTAGCCGACGGTGCGCTGCTGAACTGGGCGACGCCAGAGCGCATCGCGCAGAGCCGCGTGATCGTGGCCGAGGGCGCGGCCCGGGCCGGGCGCGATCCCCGGCACGTCGCGCTGACCATGTACGTGCGGGTCTGCGTGGACGAAGACATCGCCGCGGCCCGCGAGGCGCTGGGCCGCCAGGTCCTCGGCTACGCCATGGCGATGCCGGGAACGCCGCCCAACGCCGGCTACCGTGGCCTGTTCGCCTCGATGGGGTTCGGGGAGATCCTGGCCGAACTTGAGGAGCGCCGCGGCCGGGGCGAAGACCTCGACGCCCTCGTGGCTGCTGCCCCCGACGAGCTGTTGAAGTCCGTCGGCTACTACGGCCCGGCCGCCGGGGCGCCCGAGGCCTATGCCCGCCTGTCGGCGGGCCTGGACGAGACGATTGTCCGGGTCATTACCACCCGGCCAGGCATGGCCGGGGTGCTGGCGACGCTCGGGGCGCTAACGCCCGACCGGATCCGGGCAGCCGCCGAGGACATGCCATGACGAGCATGCCGACGGTGCCGGTCATTGACGTCAGCGCGCTGGTCAGCGGCGGACCTCAGGCGGCGCAGGGGGCGGTAGCCGACCAGATCCAGGCGGCCTGCCGCGCCCGCGGTTTCTTCTACGTGACCGGCCACGGCGTCCGCGCCGAGCTGATTGGCGAGCTGGCCGACGCGAGCGCCGAGTTCTTCGCCCTGCCGGTGGCGGACAAGCTGGAGATCGCCATGCAGCACGGCGGTCGGGCCTGGCGCGGCTACTTCCCGGTCGGCGCCGAGCTAACCTCGGGCCGCCCCGACCTGAAAGAGGGACTGTACTTCGGCACCGAACTGCCACCCGACGACCCGCGGGTCCAGGCCGGGCTGCCGCTGCACGGCAGCAACCTGTTTCCGCGGCAGGTCGCGCGCCTGCGCCCGCTGGTGCTGGCCTACCTCGACGCGCTCACCGCGCTCGGCCAGGCCGTGCTGTCCGGCATCGCACTCAGCCTCAGTCTCGACGCTGACTACTTCGCATCCGCGTACACCGCCGACCCCACCATTTTGTTCCGGATCTTCCACTACCCGCCGTCGCCGACGCTCTCGCAGGAGTGGGGAGTCGGCGAGCACACCGATTACGGGTTGCTGACCCTGCTCGCCCAGGACGACAGCGGCGGCCTGCAAGTCGCCGCGCCGGAGGGCTGGATCGACGCGCCCCCCGTACCAGGGACACTCGTGTGCAACATCGGCGACATGCTGGATCGGCTGACCGGAGGCTGGTACCGATCCACACCGCACCGTGTCCGTAACCTCAGCGGTCACGGCAGGCTCTCGTTCCCCTTTTTCCTAGACCCGGGTTTCGCGGACGAGGTGCCTGCCCTGCCCGGGCGCGCTGCTGCCGGAGACGGCGGCAGGCCCCGGTGGGATGGCCAGGATCTGCGCGCTTTCACCGGAACCTACGGCGACTATCTCCTCGGCAAAGTGTCCAAGGTCTTCCCGCAGCTGCGCCGGGACGTGCTCGGCTAGAGTCCGGGCCGGACCGCGATCGCGCGGCGACGGCGGGCCCGGTCCCTGCCGCATGCTATTTGCGCTGCCGGGCCGCGCTATGCGGCGGATCTGCGTCGACCGCCAAGGCCAGCTCGGCTGCGGCGCCCTGTCCCACGACAGGCGTCAGCCAGGCGGTGAGCCCTGCAGCATCCGGCTCGGGCCCGGAGCGGGTGGCATAAAGGTTCTCGGCGCCGAGCCGACTGGGCAGCAGAATCTTCCACGCTGCCGGGCCCGAGCCGTCTTGGCCGGTATCGAAGGCCAGAACGCAGCGCAGCTCGGCGCCGTCGCGCAACGTATACCGCGTCTCGTGCCCGATAAAGGTTCTATCGACGGTCATTTCACCATCACCGGCCTCGGTCCGGAACGGCTCGGCAGCTCGATCGAAGTTTCGTCATGTCCCTGAACCGACGCCGTAACCACGATGCGGCGACGCGGCCGACATGACTCACATCGCTTCCTGCCTGAGCGCGTCCACTTCGGCGAGGAGTGTCTCGGTCATCCAGGCGGGCAGCATCGAACCGCGGGGGTCTGCCCCGGTGACGGCGGCGCGGATAATGACCTCCCGATCGGGGGTGAGCCGCGGATGCGCGCGGGTGAACGGCTCGCTGCGGGTCTGGCCAGCGGGGCGCGAGGCAGTGTCGGCCGCGAAGTACGTCGCGATGTAGTGGCGGTAGCGACCGGCGATGCGCTCTTGTGTTTCGGTCTCGTTCTGCTTGCCGGCTAGGTAGTCGGCGAGCGGCTCGCTCCAGATGCTGCGCCCGATCGCGAACCCGGCGTATCCCTCGAGCGGTGCCGCAATGTCGAGCCAGTGGTCGAGCTGCGGTTGCGGGGCGTTCCGCCCGAGCACAATGCACTCGCTCGGCGGCCCAGGGCTGGACTTGATCGCGTCCAGCACGAGCTGCGCTCCCCCGGTCGTCTGGTAGCCCTCGAGCTTCCAGATGCTCGGGTGCACGCCAGCCCCGGT
>JASHUE010000803.1:0-4761 GCA_030040195.1 Streptosporangiaceae bacterium
ATGTCAGCCGACCTGACGGGCCGCTGGAGCACCCGGCGGGCCGGCCGGCAGGGTCGCCAGGGCGGCGGAAGCGCTGCGGCTGCCGCCTTCTTCCCGTGGGCCGTGTGCCGGTCGGTGATCCGGTTCGTCTTGCTTGCGCCGCTCGCGCTCCTGTGCGCGGCCGCGGCCGCGGCCGTAACAGTGCTGGCCTCGGGGACATCGGCACTGCCCAGGGCAGGTGCCTGGGCCGCCGGAGCGTTCGTCGCGTGCTACTGCGTGGGGCCCGGATCGGCCGCCTGCCGAAGACCGCTCGGGCGGCTCTACAGCCGGATCACCCGGTCAGGGCCGGGCACCGTGTTCGGCTTCGTCGCCCTGGCGATTCTGGCCGTTGTCGCCGTGGCGGCCGCGGCATCCCTAGCTCCCGGCTACTGGCCCGACGTCCATCTCGGGCAGCAACTGCAGAACGCTCCGCTGAACCACCCGTTGCTTGGCCACCTTTCCGGCACTCTCACGCAGGTCAGCAAGCGGCTGATCAGCTGGGTCGGGCACCGGCTCTAAGCGGCAGTCTGGGCCAGGCGGGTTCGGCCAGCCGGGGTCAACCCCCAGGTTCGGCTGAAAGTCAGCTGGCCAGTTGAGAATCGGCTGGCAGTCGGAGGGCGGGCGGCAGAACACCCGCGGGCGGAGTCGCCTGCCGGGAGGCTGTGGCGGGAGGCATCGTGGCCTGCCTGGTGTCGTGGCTGTCGGGCTCTGCCGTCGGGAGCGGCCTGACCAATCCGAGCGCCATCACCTCGTTCGCCAGCCTGGTTCGCCGGTTAGGTCCTTCGGCGATCCGCAGCTTCTGGTACAGCCGCAGCAGGTGCTGTTTGACCGCCGCCTCGGTAACCACCAGGTCGGCCGCGATTTCCCTGGCCGTCGCGGGTGCGACGAAGGCTTCATCCGAGAGCGCGGGCTGGCACAAGGCGGCTACGACGTCGACTTCGCGCCTGGTTAGCTCCGGTATGGCCGAGCGTCGCAGGCTGATCTCTGGCAGCATGTCCTCGCTCGGCAGGCCGCCGACCTGGCAGCGCTCCGAGCCGAAGGCAATGACGTCGCCGTTCTCCAGTAGTCGCTGGGCGACAACCCGGCCGTTGACCCTCGTGCCGTTGCGCGATAACCCGAGATCGGTCACGTATGCGTAGGGGCCGCGGCGGATTATTTCGGCGTGCAGCTTGGACACGCTCGGGTGGTCCAGATGTACGTCGACCGAGGCGCCGCGCCCGACGGTCGTGACGTCCGGGCGCAGCCTGACAATGTCGCCGGTGCTCTCGATCCGGAGGTGGGGGCTTTCCATGACGGTCCTCTGGCATGTCCGGGGCGATAGGGAGGTGTCACCCGAGGGCTACCCACCTCGCGGCGTCTCTACGCCTACGGGCTGCCTTCGGTGTGCCACGGTCCCGTCAGCCGCTTCCGCGAAGGCACGGAGGAACAAGCCAGGCTACGGAAGTACACTGCCGAGCGAGCCGTGCGCAGGAGGAAGTCAATGGCGGATAAGCCGGCCAGGGGACTGGCCGATGTGGTGGCCGCTTCCACCGCCCTCAGTGACATCGACGGCCACGCCGGCCGGCTCTCCTACCGCGGTTACGACATCAACGAGCTCCCCGGCAGCGCAACCTTCGAAGAGGTCAGTTACCTGCTGCAGCGCGGGACGGCGCCTGACCGGGCTCAGCTTGACGACTACCTCGCTGAGCTCTCCGCCGGTCGGGTCATCGGCCCGCTGGCCGCCGCCGACCTCGGCGGGATCGCGGCCCGGCAGCAGCCCATGGAGGCGTTGCGGAGCCTGGTGTCGCTGGCCAGCGCCGACGATCCGGACGCGGATTCCAACGAGAGGGCCGCCAACCTGCGGAAGGCGGCCAGGCTCACCGCCCGGCAGCCGGTCCTGATCGCCGCCTACCAGGCCGCCCGCACGGGCAAGGATCTGATCGGGCCCGATCCGGGCCTCGGCGTCGCTGCTAACTTCCTCCTGCAGCTCACCGGCGAGAAGCCGGAACCCCGCACGGCCGAGATCCTCGATGCCTGCCTGGTGCTGCACGCCGACCACACCATGAACGCGTCCACATTCGCGGCCAGGGTGTGCGCCGCCACCCTGTCGGACATGCACTCGGCCGTCGTGGCCGCGCTCGGGACCCTGAAGGGCCCCCTGCACGGCGGTGCCAACGAGCAGGTCATGCGCGGCCTCGAGGCGATCAGGGCATCAGGCGGTGACCCGCTCGACGCGACCAGCAGTCAGGTCGCCGGGCGCCTGCAGCGGGGTGAGAAGATCATGGGCTTCGGCCATCGCGTCTACAAGACCGAGGATCCCCGGGCCGCGTACCTGCGCCAAATGTCCGCTGAGCTGGGCGCGGCCACCGGCGATGACACCTACTACCGGATGTCCAGGCGGATGGAGGAGGTGGTGTTCGCTGAGAAGGGCCTGTACCCGAACGTCGATTTCTATGCCGCCAGCGTTTATCACTACCTGGGCATCCCGACCGACCTGTTCACGCCGGTTTTCTCGGCCAGCCGGATGGCCGGATGGACCGCGCACGTCATCGAGCAGCACGCCGACAACCGGCTGATCAGGCCCGATAGTGAGTACATCGGAGAGAGCGGGCTGAGCTGGGTCCCGCTTGGTGCCCGGTGAAGCACTCGGCCAGGGGAGTAGCCAAGCTGAAGCGCGAGCGCGAGCAGCAGGCCAGCGTCGCGGCTCCACCCGAGAGAGCCGACGCCGCCGACAGCCAATCGACCGGGAACGAGACGGGCGCACCGCCGCCCGCCGCCCCGCCCGCCACCGCCCGGTCGGCTACCGCGATTGCGGCGAAGAGCCGCACCGGGGCGAGGCGGCTGGCGCAACTTCCCTACGCGGTCGTGCTGACCGGCATTTTGGCCGGCCTGGGCGTAATGCGTGGCGGTGCGCAGGACGTCAGGGGCGGTACGTTGGTGATGGCGGGTGCGCTGCTCGCGGGATCCCTGGCACGGCTGCTGCTGCCGGAAGGCAGGATCGGCTTGCTTGGATCTCGCCGGCGGCTGCTCGACGTCGCAGCGCTGACCGCGCTGGGCGCTGGCTTGCTCATAGCGGGGCTAATCGTCAAGGTCCCGGGCTGACGTGCTGGCCCGATGGTGCGGTCGGCAGATTTACGGACAACCGGGCGTGTGAGTGCCCGGTCAGGACTCGCCAAGGCAAGGGCGCCGGCGATGAAGGGAACCCAAGCGGCAATGGCAAAGATTAAGGTGACAAATCCCGTCGTGGAGCTTGACGGCGACGAGATGACGCGCATCATCTGGCGGTTCATCAAGGACCAGCTGATCCTGCCCTACCTTGACATCGACCTCGAGTATTACGACCTGTCGATCCAGAATCGTGACGCCACCGACGACCAGGTCACGATCGATGCCGCGAACGCGATCAAGCGGCACGGTGTGGGTGTCAAATGCGCCACGATCACCCCAGACGAGGCCAGGGTCGCGGAGTTCGGGCTGAAGAAGATGTGGCGGTCGCCGAATGGCACCATCAGGAACATTCTCGGCGGCGTCATCTTCCGCGAGCCCATCGTCGTCGCCAGCATCCCCAGGTTCGTGCCCGGATGGACCCAGCCGATCGTGATCGGCAGGCACGCCCACGGTGATCAGTACCGGGCGACGGACTTCGTCGTTTCCGGGCCTGGTGCAGTCCGGATCTCATTCCTGCCGGACTCGCCCGACGTCGAGCCGATCGAGTTCGACGTGGCGAAGTTCACAGGCGGCGGCGTGGCCATGGGCATGTACAACTTCGACGACTCGATCAGGGACTTCGCCCGGGCCAGCATGCGGTTTGCGCTGGACCGTAAGCTCCCGCTCTACCTGTCCACGAAGAACACGATCCTCAAGGCCTACGACGGACGGTTCAAGGACATCTTCGCCGAGGTCTTCGAGGCCGAGTTCAAGGCCGAGTTCGAGGCCACCGGGATCTGGTACGAGCACCGGCTCATTGACGACATGGTTGCTCAGGTGATCAAGGGCAACGGCGGCATCGTCTGGGCCTGCAAGAACTACGACGGCGATGTGGAGTCCGACATCGTCGCCCAGGGCTTCGGCTCGCTCGGCCTCATGACGAGCGTGCTCATGACGCCCGACGGCAAGACCGTCGAGGCGGAGGCCGCGCACGGCACCGTCACCCGCCACTACCGGCAGCACCAGCAGGGCAAGGCAACGTCCACCAACCCCATCGCCTCGATCTTCGCCTGGAGCAGGGGATTGTCGCACCGCGGCAAGCTCGACGGCACCCCCGAGGTCACGCGGTTCGCAGAGACGCTGGAGCGGGTCTGTATCGAAACCGTCGAGAGCGGCAAGATGACCAAGGACCTGGCCCTCCTGGTTGGCGAGGACACCCCGTTCCTGACCACGGAGGAGTTCTTGGCTGCGCTCGCCGAGAATCTGCGCGCGGCCGTGGATGCGGCCTAATCCATCCGACACAACCGATAAGCCGGAGAAGGAGATCGAGCGAATGTCCCGGACAGGGAAGATTACGGTCGTCGGGGCGGGCTTCTACGGCTCGACCACGGCCCAGCGGCTCGCCGAGTACGACATCTTCGACGAGGTGGTGCTGACCGACATCGTGGAGGGCAAGCCGGAGGGTCTGGCGCTGGACATGAGCCAGTCACGCCCGGTCGAGGGCTTCGAGACCAAGGTCACCGGCCAGACGACCGGCGCCGATGGCGAGGGCTACGAGGTGATCGCCGGCTCCGGAATCGTGATCATCACGGCGGGTCTCCCGCGCAAGCCAGGGAT
>JASHUE010000006.1:0-2530 GCA_030040195.1 Streptosporangiaceae bacterium
ATGGCCCACCATCGCTGGATGCCCTCGATCGAGAAGGGTGCGCCCGACTCGCTGGATGAGCTCGTCCAGTCCGGCAGCGCCAGCTTCGAAGCGGGCCAGGCCTGGCGAGGAGAGGCGTCACTCGAGCTGTTCGACTCGCCGACCGAGGAATTGTCCCGGCTCAGCGTCGAGGAGATCATCGGCGGCTACTACCGGCAGGTCGGAGTGACGTGGGACGGTGGCCGGCTACTCGCCGAACGCGGCCGCACGGTCACCGAACCCGGGTAGCGAGCCCGGGTAGCGAGCCCAGGTGACGAAGCGGGCCCGGCGGCCGTAGCACCCCGTGGCGCCTAACTCGCGTCCGAATTCATGACAGACCTTTCCCCGCGCCGGTGCCTGGGGAAGACCCCGGCGGCGGTGGCTGGGGGAGACCCGGCGGCGGTGGCTGGGGGAGACCCCGGCGGCGGTGGCTGGGGGAGACCCCGGCGGCGGTGGCTGGGGAAGACAGTTGCCGGCGGGACGACATCTATCTGCCCCAGCCGCTTGAGCGTTCATCGATTTGTCCGACATGTCGGCCGGTCGGCCGCGGGGTGGTCAACGCGGCGGCGGGGTCAGGGCTGGAAGACGACGCAGCGGGCGGGGTCAGGGCTGGAAGACGACGCGGCGGGGTCAGGGCTGGAAGACGACGCGGCGGGCGCGGCTGACCGGCGAGTCCCAGACGGCCTCGACGTCGCTGAGCGGCACCGGCAACGCATCGATGGTGAGCGCGCCCGCGGCGATCTCGTCCACCAGCGCGGCGATCTCAGCGACGAAATCGGCGGTCGACACCGCGCCCTGGCCGCTGCCGATGATGGTCAGGTTGTGCGACCGGAGCGCGACCGAGGGCACTATGGCCTCGGGGCCGCCCATGGCGCCGATGTGGATCCAGGTCAGCGGCAGCCCCGGGTCCGACCGCGCGGCCAGCACGGCCGGCAGTATCCGCTGGGCAGGCGTGCCCCACAGGTAGTCGATGACCATGTCGATATCGGCGCCGTTCTTCTGGACCTCGGCCGCGATCTCGTCGTCGCCTCCGGCAAGCGAGATGATGCCGTCCGCTCCGAGCGCGGGCAGCGCGGCGAGCCGCTCCGGATCCCGCCCCGCGGCGGCGACCCAGCCGGCCCCGAGCCGCTTCGCGATCTGGACGGCCATCTGACCGGCGCTGCCGGTGGCGCCCAGCACCAGCACCCGCTGACCGGGCTGGAGGGCAGCCCGGCGGCGCAGCGGGACCCAGGACGACATTGCCGGGTTGACCGCGGCCGCCACGGTGACGTCGTCCGCGGCGTCCGGCAGCGGGATGTAGGCGCGGCGCCGAATGACGGTCCGGTCGGCCATGGTGCCGTGGGCCGAGTCGAGCGCCACGAAGTACACCCGCTGGCCGTCGGCCAGGACGCCGGTGCCGTCGACGCCGGGGACCAGCGGCAGCACCGTGCTGCTGGCGTAGTGCGAGCCCGATGCTCCGGACCGCACGCGCGGATGCAGGCCGGCCGCGCGGACATCGACAAGGATCTCGTCGGGCGACGTGGCCACCGGATCGTCGACAATCGCGTACTGCGGCGGGCGATCAAAGGACGTGACGAGGGCGGCGTGCATGCTGACCTCCGTGAGAGTGAAATTTAGTTTGTGACACGAACCAATATAGTTGGTGCCACGTACTAATGTCAAGTACGCTCACCGCCATGGAAGCGGATACCTCAGACGCGGCCGAGCTCAGCCTGACCGATGCCCTCGTACAGCTGTCGTTCGCCGTGCAGGCGATCCTGGGGCGGGCCGGCGCCGATCACGACCTATCGATCATCCAGGGTCGGCTGCTCGGGATACTGCGCGACCGGGAGCCGACCATGGCCGCACTGGCCCGGTACCTCAACCTGGACAAGTCGAGCATCACCGGCTTGGTCGACCGGGCTGAGCGGCGTGGACTCGTGCAGCGGACGGCCGATCCGTCCGATGGCCGCTCCGTCCGCGTCGCGGTGACTGACAAGGGCCGCGCGCTCATCGAGCTCACCGCCGCCGAGGTCGATCGGGAGATCGCGCTGCTGGTGCGCGACCTGTCCGGACCCGAGCGCCACCGGCTCTCCGCGCTGGCCGGCCGGATCGCACCCCGGCTCTAGGACGGCGGGCCGGCCAGGTCGCGCCCCGGCTCTGGGTCCGCGCGCTGGCGGGCCTGCGCTTGACTGGATCCGGTGCGCGCGAAGATAATTTGGGTCCAAACGACCTGTTGTTGCCGACAGGGCCGGAGGCTCCGCTGGGAAGGCCATGAGCACAGCGCAGGTAGCGGGCGTAGACGTCGACACCAGGCACTGGATCGGCGGGCAGCGCGTCGGGTCCGGTGACACGTTCACGGATATCTCGCCGATCGACGAGACTGCGATCGCGCACGTTGCCCGCGGCCGGACGACCGAGATCGACGCGGCCGTGCGGGCGGCCGCGGCTGCCTTCGCCGGCTGGTCGGCGACTCCGGCAGCGCAGCGGGCCGACATCCTGCATGCGGTCGCCGATGGGATCGACAAGCGAG
>JASHUE010000804.1:0-5011 GCA_030040195.1 Streptosporangiaceae bacterium
GGCCCGAGCAGGCCTGTCACGCCCGGGCCGATGGACATCGTGACGTCGTTGACCGCCACCACGTTGCCGTACCAGCGCGAGACACCGCGTAGCTCGATGGCGGTCATGCTCTGCCTCCCGCGAGTCACGCCACTCCCACCCTCCGGTACCTGGCGATCAAGCCGCCGATGGCTATCGCCAGGACGATGACAAACCACGCTCCGTAGACGGGGCCGTAGTGCCCGATCGTCGTCGCCTGCAGCCCTCGCACCGGCGCGCCCGGAGTGGGCGCCGCGCGCAGCCAGTGCAGGACACCGCCGAGCAGTGTGAACGGGCTGATCAGGCCGGCCAGACTGGCTAGCGCCGACGGCTGGCCGACGCCGACGGGTCCGAACGCCTGATTCCCGATGTGCATCAGCACGTTGGCCAGCACCCAGGTAAAGAACAGCGGGATGCCGACCGCGCAGATCGCGAACACGCGCTTGCCGGTCGTCGACGCCAGCAGGAGGCCAATGCTGGCCAGCAGCGCCGCCCAGGCGACGCCGTAGAGCAGGCCGGGCCCAAGCTGCAGCGTCTGCAGCCAGACCCGGTGCGCACCGTGCACCTGCGCCGCATTGCCGATGTACAACAGCACCAGCGGGATCTCGACCATCGCCAGGCAGGCGAGGAAGAAGGCGGCCAGCTTGGCGGCCGGGTAGTCGATCCGGCGGATCGGCCGGGCGAAATACAGCGGCAGCACGTGGTTGCGCATGTCACTGGAGACCAGGTTGGGGGCCGCCACCGCCACGAAGATCAGCATCGCCACGGTCCGCAGTGACGGCACGTAGTCGTCGTAGGTGACGATCGGGCCGCCCGCCGGACTGGTGGCCATCTTCACCGCGTTGACCGCCGCGGGCAGGCACATCAGCCCGAATAGCAGCACGGGGAAGATCTTGGCCTTCGCGCCGCGCCCGATGCCGAAGGCCGAGCGGAAGCTATGCCAGGTCAGCGCGCGGACGATCTGGAAGCGCCCGAGGCGCTGCGCGTCATACCGGCGGTAGCCGATGTTGTGGATGACGCCGCCACTGTCTGCCGACGGGCCTGGCAGTGCGGCGGCCTGTGCGTCAGCTGGCACTGCCGGCTCCGATCGTCTCGCCGGCTAGCGCCGGGTCCGCCCTGAACAGTTCCTCGATCCGGTGCCTGCGCTGCTCCATCCGGCTTAGCGGCAGGCCGAGGTCGGCGACCGCATCGCGGATGACGTCGTAGGTCTGATCCCGTGCGATCTGGACAAGCAGGCCGCGCTCGCAGGCGACCGGGCTCAGCCCGCGCCGCGTTAGCTCGGCCAGCAGCAGGTCCCCGCCCTCATCGACCTCGACCAGCAAGACCTCACTCGCCCGCGTGACCGAGCTGATCGTGTCGGCGCGTAGCAGCCGCCCGCCGTCGATCGCGACCAGGTGATCGCAGATCTGCTCGATCTCGCCGAGCAGATGCGAGGCAACCATGATCGAGATCCCGAATTCGGTGCCGATCCGCGCGATCAGGTCGAGCATCGCGGCGCGGCCGGCCGGGTCCAGCCCGTTGGTGGGCTCGTCCAGCAGGAGCAACCGCGGGTCGCCGACCAGAGCCTGCGCGAGCTTGACCCGCTGCTTCATACCGGTCGAGTAGGTGCCGATCAGCCGGTAGCGCTCCTCGTACAGGCCGACGTGGCGGAGGGAGTCCGCTGCTCGCTCTCTGGCCGCGGTGGCGGGCAGGCCCGACATCCGGCCTAGGTGGGTCACGAACTCGGTGGCCGACACGTCCGGCGGCAGGCAGTCATGCTCGGGCATGTAGCCGGTGAGCGCCCGGATCTCAAGGCCGCTGGTAGCGCAGTCCTGGCCAAGGACGGCGGCATGGCCGCTGGTCGGCTCGAGGAGGCCGAGCAGGATCTTGATCAAGGTTGACTTACCCGCGCCGTTGGCCCCCACCAGGCCGGTAACGCCGGGCTTGATGGCGACGGTGAGCTGGTCCAGCGCGGTCACGGAGAAGCCGTAGCGCATGGTCAAGGCGGCGGCCTCGATTACCGCACCGGGCGCGGGCCGCCATGGCTGCCTGGTCGGCGGCCGGGTTATCGATACGGTCACGTCTCCTCCGGCGTGGTTGCGCGGGGCATGATGGTGCCGTGGCTGAGGGTGGTGAGCTGACGCACGCGGGGCCCCCGGTGGCTGGAATGCGCAACCCACAATCGCAGCCGGTGCTCGCCTTGCGCATCAGCCTCCAGGCTGATTCGCGATGCATCTTCTTGACGAGGCGACCGGTCCGCTGGTCTCCCCCGGGCGTCCGCCAGACATGTAGGGTTTGTCACGGATGCCGGAACTGGGGCATAGCCGGCGACGACCGAGGGAAGCTGCGAGCGTGGACACCGGGGTGAAGGAGCGCAGCGTCCAGTCGCTTGGCACCAGGCCGGGTTCCGTCGCCGACCGTTCCCGGCTCATCCTGACCGGACTGCTGCTAGTGATCGTCATCGTCGGCGTGCGATCCGGGTTCGCCCTGACCTGGCGGGGCGGCTGGCACGGGCCCTGGCACGACCGTGGGGCCGGCATTGCGATGGCGGTCGGGCTTGAACTGCTGTGCGTGGTCCTGCTCGCCGCGCTGCTGGTGCGCATGCGCCGCTCGCCCGGTGCCGGCAACCCGGCGCTGAGGCTGCGCGCGGCGATGACGCGGCTGATCATCCTCGCGATCGTTGCGCTCGGGATCGCCCTCGTGAGCCTGCTCAACTTCCGCATCGCTCCGCGCAAGCTCTACAGCCTGCATATTTCCTCCCCGCCGCGCAAGCGGCGTCCGGTTCCCGTCGCTCACCAGTACGCCGCCATCAACCTCGGCATTGTCCGGGACGTGGTCCTGGCCGTCGTCGTGCTCACCCTGGTGGCGCTGGTGGTGATCTGGCTGCAGCGACGCAGAAGGTACTGGCGACCACAGGTGACAGAGCCGGTCGACGAGGATACGGCTTTGCGCGTGGCGGTCAAGGCAGGCCGGATGGCGCTGGGCGAGCTCAGCGAGCCCAGGATGGCAATCATCAACTGCTACCTGGCCATGGAGCGCAGCCTGGCCGAGGCCGGGGCCGCGAGGGTCGCCGCGGAGACTCCCGATGAGCTGCTGGCCCGATCTACCGCCGCGGGCCTCCTGCACGGCGACCCTCCGGTCGAGCTCACCGCGCTGTTCTACGAGGCCAGGTTCTCGACTCACCCGGTCCCGCAGTCCGCGCAGGACAGGGCGCTGCGCGCGATCGACGCCATCCTGGCCGACCTGGGCGAAGATCACGCCGGCAGCGGGCCGGCCCCGGCGCGTTCGGTGGCCGGACCATGAGCCCTCGCCCGGCCGGGACGCCCGGCGAGAACGGCGGCCGCCCGGCCGATGGCTGGCGCGCCGCGCTGCCGGAACTGATCATCGCGGCCGTGCTCATGACTGCGATCACGATCGCGGCCTATGGCTGGGCCGGTGCCAGCGGCGCCGCGATGGTGCTCGCGTGCGGCGCCATTCTGGCCCTGGCACTCTTGCGGCTGCTGCCGACGGCCGAATGGCGCCCCGAGGTGCAGCCCTATGAGTGGGACGAGCTGGGGCAGACCACGATCACCGGCTTCTGGCGGCGGCGGAGTGTCGTCAAGGACGCGACCTTGAGCATGGCCGCGTTCGAAAACGAACTCCGCCCGACTTTGCAGCACCTGCTGGCCGCCCGGCTGGCCGAACACCACGGCATCAGCTTGTATGCCCAGCCCGAGGCGGCCCGCAGCCTGCTGCTGTCGCGCGACTGGGACCAGCGGCTGTGGGACTGGCTCAACCCGCAGCGGCCAGCCAGGCCGGAAGACCTGCACGGACTCCCGGTGCGGACGCTCAGTGCGATTATTCGACGACTGGAGCAATTGTGACTGACCTGACGTGGACGCCCAGCCAGGCAGCGGATCGCTGCTCAGCCATACTCGCGGAAGTTGAGCGGGCAGTTGTCGGCCACCGCCGCAGCCTGGAACTCGTGCTCATCGGCATCCTGGCCGGCGGCCACGTGCTGCTCGAGGATCTTCCCGGCCTGGGCAAGACCTTGATCGCGCGTTCGTTCGCCACCGTGCTCGGCCTGGACTTTGCCCGTATCCAGTTCACGCCCGACCTGCTGCCCTCCGACGTGGTCGGCGCACCGCTGTATGACCAGCGAACCAGCCAGATGGTCTTCCGGCCCGGGCCGGTGTTCACCCAGCTGCTGCTCGCCGATGAGATCAACCGGACCCCGCCCAAGACCCAGGCAGCGCTGCTGGAGGCCATGGGCGAGGGTCAGGTCAGCATGGACGGGGTTACCCGCCAGCTGCCGCAGCCGTTCGTCGTGCTGGCCACCGACAACCCGATCGAGTATGAGGGGACCTACGAGCTGCCCGAGGCGCAGCTCGACCGATTCCTGATGCGGCTCAGCCTCGGGTACCTGGGCCAGTCGGACGAAATCGCGATGCTCCAGCGCCGGCTGGACCGCAGGCAAGAGCAGGCCGAGCTGCGCGCGGTGACGACCGCGGCCGAGCTTCTCGCGATGCGCGCCACCCTGGAACAGGTGGAGGTATCCCCCGACCTGCTCGACTACGTGGTCGCCATCGTCGCGGCAACCAGATCGCATGCGCAGATCCAGGTCGGCGCTAGCCCGCGCGGCGGGCTCGCGCTGGTGCACCTGGCCCGCGGCCAGGCCATCCTGCACGGCCGCGACTACGTCATCCCTGATGACATCAAGAAGGTCGCGGTGGCCGCCCTCGCCCACCGGATCACGCTGCGCCCGGAGCTATGGGTCAGGCAGGTCAGGGCCGACGCGGTGGTCGAACGGCTGCTGGAGAACGTGCCGGTGCCCCAGACCAACCCGGCGGCGTCCATTGCCTGACGCCCGCACGCAGTTTGAGGCCGGCCGGCTGCGGATCCGCTGGACCCTGTCCGCGCATACGCGCAGGCTGCTCACGCTCGGGATCGGCGGCCTGGTGGCGGCGATCGTGACCGGGCGGCCGGAGTTCGCCGGGCTCGCCGCGCCCGCGCTGCTGCTGCTGGCGACCTGGCC
>JASHUE010000805.1:0-5239 GCA_030040195.1 Streptosporangiaceae bacterium
ACGGCCAGCTGATCCCGTGCCGCAGCGACGAGCCTGACGAAACCAGTCGCATCCCAGACCGGGCCGCCCGCGTCCAAAATCACCTGGTCAGCAGCGCAGGCCGCGCAGTCGTCCACCAGCGCGGCGGCACTGGCGTATGGGTGCCTGCTCATCGCCATCTTTGCCGAGACCGGCAGCCGGCCGGCGATCGATCGCGCGCCCGAAGGGACCTGCAAGAGAATCAGCCGCCGGGTACCGCGGAGCATCGACTGGTCCGCCTCGGCCCGCGTCGGGAACAGCCGGACATCGACGCTGTCCCCGGCGTCGGCGAGCGCCGGGTATCCGGTGACCTGGCCGCGGGTGAATACCCGGGGCAACGTGCCGATGGTCCAGTCCCGCAGCCCGGTCCTCGTGATCTCAGCGGCTGCGTCGGTCAGCACCGCCTGGAGCCGCGGCCGCAGTTGGTGCCGCAACTCAGCCAGGTCCTTGCCGGTCGCGGCCACCTTGTCGCCGTCCATGACCCGGTAGGTGACCCGCAGGTGCGGTGGCAGCTTGGTGACGTCGAATGCCGACTTCGGCACCGGGACGCCTGCCAGCCGGCCGAGCTCCCGGCTCAGCGAGTCGATCAGGTCGCCATGCGGCTCGCCCAGCCCGGGCAGAACCGCTCGAGCCGCGTCCGGTGCCGGCACGAACATGCGGCGCAGGTCCTTGGGCAGACCGCGAATTAGCTCAGTCACGAGCTCCTCGCGCCGGCCGGGCACCTGCCAGCCGAAGTCCGCCTCGTTCCCCTGGTTAAGGGCCTCCAGCGGGATGTCAACCGTCACGCCATCCACAGCCTCGCCAGGCGCGAAGGCATAGCTGAGCGGGAACGCACCCCAGTTCTCTGGGTAGTCCTCGGGGCGGAAGTCGGCGGCCTGCGCGGTCACCAGGTTATCCAGGCTGAGATTGAGCAGGCCGGGGTCGGTAGTTTTGGCCTTCTTCCACCATGCGTCGAAGTGACGGGCCGAGGTCACGGTCTTCGGGATGCGCTGATCGTAGAAGCCGAAGATGACCGAGTCGTCGGCCACGATGCCCCGGCGCCTGGCCTTGTCCTCCAGTTGCCGGGCCTCGGCCAAAACTTGCTCGTTGCTCCGGAAGAATGTGTGGTGGCTCTGCCAGTCGCGCTCCACCAGAGCGTGCTGGATGAACAGGTCGCGTGCAGTCGCCGGGTCGATGCGTCCGTAGTTCACCGCGCGGTCAGCCACGATCGGCAGGCCGTAGAGCGAGACCTTCTCGGTGGCCATGACCGCGCCGCGCAAGGCATCCCAGCGCGGCTCGCTGTAGCTGCGCCGCACCAGGTGCCCGGCTAGCTGCTCGGCCCACTCCGGCTCGATCTTCGCGACAGTCCTGGCCCAGAGCCTGGACGTCTCGACGAGTTCGGCCGCCATTACCCACGGCGGCGGCTTGCGGGCCAGGGGCGAGTCAGGAAATATCGCGAACCTGGCCCCGCGGGCGCCCGCGAACTCGACGGGACCGCGCCGGCGATCGCCGGTCTTGCGCTCGGTGTCCTGCATGCCGAGGTGCGACAGCAGGCCTGCCAGCAGAGACTGGTGCACGCGGTCGGCCAGGTCGCCCGAGTAGCGGGGCTCGGGCTCGGACGCTCGCTGCCAGCCGACGTCGGGCTGCGGAGTCCGCACCGCCGCGGGTTCTCGTCGGGCGCCGCGTTCGGCATCGCGACCGATGACCACGCCGAAGTCCCTCGCCGCCTGGCGCAGCTGGCCGTACACGTCCTGCCACTCCCTGACCCTGAGGTAGTGCAGGTACTCACGGCGGCACATCCGGCGGAACGCCGACCCCGAGAGATTGCGCTGCTGGTCGCGCAGGTAGTCCCAGAGCGTTACGAACGAGAGGAAGTCAGAGCCCGGCTCGGCGAACCGGCGGTGGATGGCATCGGCCGCGTCGCGCGCCTCGGCCGGGCGGTCCCGCGGGTCCTGGATGGACAGCGCGGCGGTGATGATCAGCACCTCACGGGCGCAGCCGTTCCGGCCGGACTCGAGGATCATCCGGCCAAGGCGCGGATCGACCGGGAGTTCGGCGAGCTTGCGGCCCGTGTCGGTGAGCCGCGTCCGGCCGTCACGGTCGCCGCGGCCGACCGGGATGGCGCCGAGCTCCTCGAGCAGGCGCACGCCGTCGGCGACGTTCCTCGAGTCGGGCGGATCCACGAACGGGAAGTCCGACATAGCGCCCAGATCAAGCGCCGCCATCCGGAGTATGACCGAGGCCAGGTTGGTCCTGAGGATCTCCGGATCGGTGAATTCGGGCCTGGAGGCGAAGTCTGCCTCGTCGTAAAGCCGGATGCAGATCCCCTCTGAGGTGCGGCCGCAGCGGCCCTTGCGCTGGTTGGCCGACGCCTGCGAGATGGCCTCGATCGGCAGTCGCTGGACCTTGGTCCGCTGGCTGTATCTGGAGATCCTGGCCGTGCCCGGGTCGACCACGTATTTGATGCCGGGCACCGTCAGCGAGGTTTCAGCGACGTTCGTGGCCAGCACCACGCGCCGGCCACTGTGCGGCTGGAAGACCCGGTACTGCTCCGCCGCGGACAGCCGCGCGAAGAGGGGCAGAACCTCGATCCCGGCCGCGTCTGCGAGCGCGTCCGCCGTGTCCCGGATCTCGCGTTCGCCGCTGAGGAACACCAGGATGTCGCCGGGTCCCTCGCCGCGCAGCTCGTCGATCGCGTCGAGGATGCCCTGCGTCTGATCGCGCGGCTCGGCCTCGGGCCGGTCCGGATCGGCCAGCGGGCGGTACCTCACCTGGACCGGGTATGTCCGTCCGGACACCTCAAGGATCGGCGCGCCCTCGGCCTCACCGTTCGGGGACGGCCGGCGCTCCCCCGGAGCGACCCCGGACTCCCCCGGCGCGAGCCCGGACTCCCCCGGCGCGAGCCCGTTCGCGGACGCCCCGCGGTCCACCGCAGTAAGGCCGCGCGCGCTCGGAGCGAAATGCCTGCTGAACCGCTCCGGGTCGATCGTGGCCGAGGTGATGATGACCTTCAGGTCGGGACGGCGTGGCAGCAGCCGCTTCAGATACCCGAGGATGAAGTCGATGTTGAGGCTCCGCTCGTGGGCCTCGTCGATGATCAGGGTGTCGTAGCGCAACAGCAGCCGGTCCCGCTGCATCTCGGTCAGGAGGATGCCGTCGGTCATGACCTTGATCAGGGTGCCGTCGCTGGAGTTGTCGGCGAAGCGGACCTTATACCCGACCGTCGTACCCAGCTCGGTGGCCAGCTCCGAGGCGATCCGCTCCGCGACGGTGCGGGCCGCGATCCGGCGGGGCTGGGTATGGCCGATCTGGCCGGCAAGGCCACGGCCGAGCTCCAGGCAGATCTTGGGCAGCTGGGTCGTTTTGCCCGAGCCAGTTTCTCCCGCGACGATCACGACCTGGTGATCCCTGATCGCGGCGGCCAGTTCGTCCTTGCGCTGGCTCACCGGCAGCTCAGGCGGGTAGGTGATCACGGGAACGGCGGCTGCCCGCGACGCCAGCCGGGCGGCAGCCGACTCCACCTCGGCGGCCAGTTGGCCGATCGCCCGCTCGCGGGCCAGCGCGTCGCGCTGGGCTCCTGCCCGGTCTGCCATCCGCTCCAGGCGCCGTTGATCGCGCAGCATCAGCTCAGGCAGGCGTGCTCGCAACTGCGCGAGCGTAGGCATGAAATCTCCCAGGTAGCACGGCCTCCCGGACAAGGATGGCGAGTGTAGGCCCCTGGCACCTAACGCTTTTCCTCGGCCGTCCCTTCCCCCGCTAGCCGCGCTGCAGATAGTGCCGCCGTCCTACCAGCCGGCCAGGTGCTCCCGGCTGGACAGGATCGCGTCCAGGGCCGGGTCCTGGTTCTGCCGGTAGGACTCGAAGGTCGGCGGGGCGTACAACTCAGGCGCTACCCAGGGCCGGTGATCCATCGGCCAGGATGTCTGCCAGTACAAGTCGGCCACGTTCACGAGGGTCTTGCTGTAGGGCAGCTGGAACGGGATCATCTCGCCGATGAAGTTGGGCCGTGATCCGCTCGGCTCGCCGACGAAGATCGCGTTCGTCTCGCGCTCGATGGCCGTGGTGGTGTTCTGCGCGGCCGAGAACGTCCCGCGCCCGATGATCACGTAGAGGCAGCCGGGCTGGTTGATCTTCGTGCAGCCGATCAGCCGGTGCAGCAGCGGCTGGACGAGATAGGTGTTGCCGCCACCGTTCCAGCGCAAGTCGATGATCAGCTTGGTGACGTCGTGGGTGTCGACGAACGTGAACAGCCGCGCGCTGAAGTCGGCCAGTGACTCACGGGGCTGATCGGCGACCCCATTGAACTGGAAGTACACGGCGCGCGAGTCCGGCAGGTACTCGAACCAATACGGCAGGTCGCAGTTGCGCAGGTAGAGCGGCACAGGGGCATCGACCGTGTCCGGCAAGGAGATCCATCCGGCCGGCCGCGGCCGGGTTGGGAGCGGCGGCGGAGCCACCGAGGGGTAGTCGTGCGGGCCGACCTCTACCGCCTTGACCGTTACCGTGGTCTCCGACTGCGCACCGAGTCGCAGGCCCAGGGTCGCCTGATCAGGCTGGGCGATCAGGCCGAGGGCGTGCAGCAGCGGCGTCCACCGCAGCACCTCCGGCCCGATCCACCTGACCTGCTGGTCATTGTCCCGGCTGATCAGCGGCTCTACCGCCGCGAGCATCTCGCCGACCGGCCGGCCATCGATGCTCAGCACTTGCGCACCGACCGTCTCGCGATAGGCCTCGGTAGCCGCGGTAACGAACAGGCCCTCAGGGAACATGAAGAACTTGACCGGCAGCCCGAGGCCGGGCTTCTCCTGATCAGGGATGGCAAACGCATGGCCGTCGCCGAGCGGGCGCAGCAGCCGCAGCAGGCCCGCCAGGATCTGGAGGTCCGAGAGACCCGGCACGTCCTCGGCAAGCCGCGCGACGGCGGCGTCGAAGTCCTGCTCGGATACCTCGGCAAATGGCGCGTAGGCCCGGCGCTTGACCTCGCGGGCGAAAAGGGCCAGGTCGGCGCGCCAGCCCTCGTCGCGCGTCATGCCGTCGGTGTCGACGATTGCGAGCAGTTCGCGCACGGCCGGGTCGGCGCACACGGCCTCCCAGTGCGAGTCTGTCCGCGGCCGGTCGAGGTCGCGCAGTCCCATGGTGATCGCCCGGCGCAACTCGGCGACCGCGCCTTCGGTGTCACCGCTCCTCAGGCGGCAGGTCGCCATCCGGTAGGCGACCTCGGCCGGGAAGACGGTCTCGACCG
>JASHUE010000806.1:0-3994 GCA_030040195.1 Streptosporangiaceae bacterium
CCGTCTCCGGCAGCGCGTGGGTGAACTCGTGGTGTGAGCTCATGGACTGACGGGCAAGCCAGGTGCCCGGCTCTCGGTGCGCAAGCGTGCACCGAGCCAAACAACTTGATCCTGAGCCGTGGTACGTCATACCCTTATACTATGGCGATAGATAAACCGCTGGCAGCGCCCGGATCGGTGGCCTTCCGACTGGATCATGGTTCCGGCGTACCGACCTATCTGCAGCTAGTCCAGCAGGTCGAGCAGGCGCTGCGGCTGGGCTTGCTCGGACCTGGTGACCAGCTGCCGACCGTCAAAGAGATGGTCAGGTCGCTGGCGATCAACCCGAATACGGTGATGAAGGCGTACCGGGAACTCGAACACCGCGGGCTGGCAACCGGGCGGCCGGGTCAGGGCACCTTTATCAAGGCGAGGCTGCAGCGCGTAAGTGGCGCTCAGCAGACTGTACTGGTCAGGCGGCTGGCGGACTGGATGCGCGACGCTGCCGCGGCCGGCCTGGATGACCAGGGCATCACGGCGATGTTTGGCGCCGTCCTGCGCGACCTGCACGAATACTCAGACGGAGCATCGGCGTGACCGTCCTGGAGGCCAGGTCACTCAGCAAGCGGTATGGGGCCGTCTGTGCACTGAGCGACTGCAACCTGGCTATCCCGCCCGGCCGGGTTGCGGCGCTGGTCGGACCCAACGGCGCCGGCAAGACCACGCTGCTGCACCTGTCGGCGGGTCTCCGCCGGCCGACCGCCGGCAGCATCCGGGTGCTGGATGGCCTGGTTCCCGGATCGCCGGGTGCCCTTGCGGGAGTCGGGTTCGTTGCCCAGGATGCACCGCTCTACCGCCGGATGTCGGTCGCCGCCCTGCTGCAGGTGGCCAGGGACCTCAACCCAGTCTGGGACGGGGCATACGCGGTTCGCCGGGTCGAGGAGGTGGGCATCCCGCTGAATGCCAGGGTTGGCGCGTTGCCGGGCGGGCACCAGGCTCAGCTGGCGCTCGCGGTCGCCCTGGCGAAACGGCCGCGATTGCTGCTGCTGGACGAGCCGCTCGCCCGGCTCGACCCGCTGGCCAGGCACGAGTTTCTGGGCGTGCTGATGGCCGCCGTGGCGGCCGACGGCACGTCGGTGATCTTCTCCTCGCATGTGCTTGCCGAGCTGGAGCGGATCTGCGATTACCTGGTACTGCTCAGCCGCGGTCGGGTGCAGCTGGCTGGCGAGGTCGATGCGGTGCTCGCCGAGCACCGGGTACTCACCGGCCCGCCGGATCAGGTAGCAAACCTGCCCGCGACCCTTGCTCCGATCCGAATCGCTCAGGCTGGCGCCCAGGCCCACCTGCTGGTGCGGACCAATGGCAGGCGGCAACCGATACCGCCCGGATTCGTGGCCCAGCCGGCCGTGCTCGAGGAGCTGGTGCTCGCCTACCTCGCTGAGCCGCATGCGACAGCGCTGCCTGGTCCTGAAGTTGCCGTACCGTCCGGACCGGCGCGATGACTTCCGGGCCCGCGGCGGTCACCGGGACGGCCCAGGGCCGGCGGCTCGCGAACCGGCTGGGCGGATCCCGCAGGCGCCGTCTCACAATGTTGGGCCTCGTGTGGCGCCAGCACCGCGGCGCGCTGTCCCTGGTGCTGGGGCTGACAGCGTTCGCGATTGCGGAGCTGGTCGCGAGCGCTATCTCCTATCGCGGACTAGGTGCCCAGTCATGGTGGGAGTCGGGGTGGTGGCAGTCCTATGGCCCGGAGTACCCGGACCTGGCGCTGCAGGCTATCCCGCTGGCGGCCGCGCTGTTTCTCGGAGTCCAGCTAATCGCGGGGGAACTCGAGTATGGCACCGCCGGGTTCGCCTGGACGCAGGGGTACGGCAAGGCGCGGTGGGTGCTGGGCAAGCTCTCGGCGACGGCGGCCGTGCTGGTGCCGCCCGCGATCGTGCTCGGGCTGGTATTCGGCTGGTGGTATGAGCTTTATGTCCCCGCGACCGGGTACTTCGCCATGCATGCGTTCGCGCTGTATGCGCCGACGCTGGCGGGCTGGACGATCGCGGGCCTGAGCCTCGGCATGGCGGCGGCCGCACTCACCCGGCGGGAGGGCCGGGCGATAGTACTGACGCTCGCCGGCTGGATCGTGCTCCACCGTTTCGCGATCGTCGGATCACCGCACACGCCGGCCCGCGAGTTCTGGCCACTCCAGTTCGCCCAGCTCGCGATCCTGCTGGCGATATCAGGGCTCCTTATCGCAGGCACGATCGCGCTGATCCAGGACGTCCCGGTGATCCCCGGCGCGCCGCGCCTGCTACGGGCGCTGCCCCGGCCAGCAGTGCCGGACGCAAAGGTACTAGCCGGGCGGATCGTGGCCGATCGACTCCGGAGCAGGCGGCTACTGACCGTGCGGCGTGCTGCCTGGCGCCAGCATCGGACCGGCCTGCTCGTCGCGCTCGGCCTGCTCGGAATCTACGTGGCGACCCTCGTGATCACGGGACTTCACCTTCACGCGCAGCCGGGTCGCTTCCGGCCCCAGTACGCCAACCTCACCGGTTCATACCAGCCGGACGGATCACCCGACGCGATTTATCTGCTGCCCCTATTGCTGCCGTTCCTGATCGGTGCGTTCGCTGGCGCGTGGCTGACCGGTGCGGACCTCAAGCACGGCACTGTCAGATTCGCCTTCACCCAGGGCGTGACCAGGACCCGCTGGGCAGCCGGAAAGCTGGTCGCGATCGGGTCCGTGCTCGTCGGCGCCGCCATCGCGGCCGGGCTGGTCTTCCAGTGGTGGGATGAGCCCTACCTCGCCCAGCGCCTGGCCGATCCCTGGTTCGGTTTGTACGCGCCGGTGTACGCGGGCTGGATGGCGGCGACCCTGACCATAGCGGCCTTTCTCGGCGCCCTCATGCGCAGCCAGGCCGGCGCAGCCCTTGCGTGCCTCATCGGCACGTTGATCGCGGCGGTCGCGAATGCGGTTTCCCTGAGAAACCTCTATCTGCCAGCAGCGGTCGCCATCAACCGCCCCGCCCCACCAGGTTCGCTGCTCATCAACTGGTACGTCCGCCACGGCCAGGCGCTGCCCGACGCGATCGCGAACCGGGCGCTGCAGAACTTTGACAGCACGTCCGGCTGGACCGGCATCGAGCAGGCGCTCACGCGCTATCACGCGACCAATGTCCTGATCTACCAGCCCGCCAGTCAGTTCTGGCAACTTCAGGCGATCGAGACCGCCGCGCTGTTCGCCCTGGCGGTCGTGTTTGGTGCAGGTGCCGTGCGGGTCATCCGCCGCCAGCAATACTGAGGGCTTGCGCGAGAAGAGCGTGGGCGAGCGCACGCAGGCCGCAGGTCACGCAGTTGACAGGTAGGAGCGACCCCAGGCCAGATCGCGGGCGAGCGGCAGCCGTTCCCGCTCGTAGCGGTTGAGCGCCCCGGGGACGTCGGTGCCGTGCGGGCCCCCGAGGCTGCCCGCCAGTGCGTCCACGTCAAGGAGCGCATTCTGGAATCCCGCCCCGGTCATCGGACTCGTGACGTGAGCAGCGTCGCCGACCAGCACGGCCCGGTCCCGTACCAGGCGCGCGGGCAGATACTCGGCGACCGGGGTGCCGAAGACCTCGCCGTGGGTCACACCCCAGCCGATGCACCGGTCCCAGGGCGACGGCCACATCCGGCGCGCGAGTCGCCCGAGCTCGCCGGTCAACTCCGCAGGAAGCTCGTCATTGCTCAAGGTGCCGGTGACAGCGTCACCGTCCAGACATCCGGTCTGCCGAAGCAGTTCCGTTCTGCTCGCGTCGTACCAGGCGAAAGAGATACGCCGGTGCCCCGGATCGGTACGGCCATCGGCACCGGGTACCCCGTAGACCACCAGCCGCGCTCCCGGCGCACCATGGACCTCAAGGTTCCTGCCGCGGCCGTCGAGCCCAGCCGGTACCTCACCCTCAGGGACAAGCCCGCGCCACAGCATGTAGCCGGCGTATCCAACCGTCGGATGATCGGGCGATACGAATCGCCGCGTCACCGAGTAGACGCCGTC
>JASHUE010000807.1:0-3217 GCA_030040195.1 Streptosporangiaceae bacterium
AGCGAGATCGAGACGGTCTTCGTGAATTTCGTCCCCCGGCTGGCCAGCTCGGGCGTGGCACCGATCGGCGGCACGGTGCACCTGCAGGCGACCGATGCCGGCACCACCTGGAGCGTGAGTGTCGAGGACGGCCGCCTGGTGCCCGCTCGGCTGCCGGACGGCGCGCCAGACGCCGACGTTACCGTCTCGGCCACCGCGGAAGACCTCGCCCTGGTCGTGTGGAAGCGCGCGCTGCCGCCGCGGGCCGGGGTTCAGGTCTGCGGGAATGAGGACGTACTGCGGCGCTTCCTGGTCACGAACTACATACCTGACCCGCGCACGACTCCGGCACACTAAGACGCCGCGCAGGTACCCCGGGCCGCGAGACCTCACGATGACGCGGCCGAGGCCGCCCGCGCGGGCGTCGCGGGTCAGCTACTGGAGCCCGGCCCGAACGGACGTGATCCGCTGCGTGTTGAACCCGAGCCAGTGCATCCGGCCGATATAGCGGGCGTGCTCGACCTTGATACAGCGGTCCATGATCACCGTCACGCCGCCGTCCTCGGCGATCCGGGCGGCCTTCTCGTTGATCACGCCGAACTGGCACCAGAGCGCGCCGGCCCCGATTGCCACCGCGTCCCGCGCGATCCCGGGGAGCGCGTCCGGCGCGCGGAAGACGTTCACGACGTCCACCGGCACCGGCACCTCGAGCAGGCTCGGGTAGCACTTCTGGCCCAGGATCTCGCTCTCCCGGGGATTGACGGGGATGACCTGGTAACCATGCCTCGTGAGGTAGTAGCCGACAAAGTAGCTGGGCCGCAGCTCATTGGCGGACAGGCCCACGATCGCGACCGTCCGGGCAGTGTGGAGCACGCGCTGGATGGTCAGCGGGTCCTGGTAACGCGCCAGATCGATCATGCCGTCGTTACCTGCTCGCTGGCTTTCCCGCCCGCGGCTGCGGCGACGCTGACGAAACCCTGGTCGAGATCCCAGATCAGGTCGGCCACCGACTCGGTCCCGACCGACAGCCGGACGGTCCCCGGCCCGACCCCGGCCGCCCGCAGTTCGTCGTCGCTGAGCTGGCGGTGCGTGGTGCTGGCAGGGTGGATGATCAGGCTCTTGGCGTCCCCGACGTTCGCCAGGTGGGACCAGAGCGTGACGCTGCGGATGAGCTCCTGGCCGCCGGCCCGACCGCCGGCGCAGTCGAAGGAGAACACCGCGCCTGCTCCGCGGGGCAGGTACTTGTCCACGAGCGGCCGGTACGTGCTCGACGCCAGGCCGGGATAGGTCACATTCGACGCCAGGTCGTGTGACTCGAGGAAGCGCGCCACCGCCAGCGCGTTGTCGACGTGCCGTTCCACCCGCAGCGACAGGGTCTCGAGTCCCTGCAGGAACAGGAAGGCGTTGAACGGCGAGAGCGCCGCGCCGAGGTCGCGCAGCGTCTCGGCGCGGAGCTTCATCAGGTAGCCGTACGTCCCGAAGGTCTCGTGGAACTGCAGGCCGTGGTACGCCGGCGACGGGTCCGCGACGACGGGGAACCGCCCGTTGGACCAGTTGAACGTGCCGGCCTCGACCACGACGCCGCCGATGCTCGTGCCGTGACCGCCGATGAACTTGGTCGCCGAGTGGATCACGATGTCGGCGCCCCATTCGATCGGCCGGCACAGGTACGGCGTCGCGAACGTGTTGTCCACGATCAGCGGCACCTCGTGCTCGTGCGCGATGGCCGCCACGGTCTCGATGTCGAGCACGTTGCCGCCGGGATTGCCGATCGTCTCCCCGAAGAACGCCTTGGTGTTGGGACGGACCGCCTGCCGCCACGCGTCCGCATCGTCCGGGTCGATCCAGGTCAGCCCGACGTTCATCTTGCGCAGCAGGTGCTTGAACTGATTCACCGTCCCGCCGTAGAGCGCCGCAGACGAGACGACGTGGTCGCCCGGCTGGAGCAGCGTGAACAGTGATGCTGCCTGCGCGGCGATGCCGCTGGCGAACGCCACGGCACCAGCGCCGCCCTCGAGGTTCGCCACTCGCTCCTCGAACACCGCGACGGTGGGG
This sequence comes from Streptosporangiaceae bacterium, assembly GCA_030040195.1. GTDB lineage: Bacteria > Actinomycetota > Actinomycetes > Streptosporangiales > Streptosporangiaceae > JAJYUU01. The sequence goes on from JASHUE010000807.1 coordinate 2,035, forward strand.
TTCATGATGCGCGAGTAGGTGTTGCCGTACTCCTGCAGGTTGAAGTACGCCGCCGCCGACTCGGGGTCCTCAAACACGTAGCTGGTCGTCTGGAAGATCGGCACCGCCCGGGCGCCCGTATTCGGGTCGGGTCGCTGGCCGGCGTGCAACTGCCGCGTCTCGAAGCCAAACGCGCGGCCCGCTTCCGCGCGGGCCAGCTTCTCGGCGTGCGAGAGCTTCTCGGTCACGCAGTCCCCTCCTCCACCTCACCGCCGGACCTGCCCGCGGCCAGGCTGGGCCTGCCTAGGAACTGCCGGATTATGGGCGTCTGCCGGGCCTCCTCGAGCAGGAAGCAGTCGTGGCCGTACGGCGCCTCGATGACCCGGAACTCGACCGGCTTGCCGAGCGCGCGAAGCGCCTCCTCGATCTCTCTCGATGCAGACGGCGGGTACAGCCAGTCGGAACTGAACGCTATCAGGAGCGTCCGTGCCTGCATGCCGGCCAGCGCCCGCTCCAGTGATCCGCCGCCGTGCTGACCAGCCAGATCGAAGTACGTCAGCGCCCGCGAGGTGTAGAGGTACGTGTTCGCATCGAAACGCCTGACGAACGAGTCGGCTTGGTGGCGCAGGTAGCTCTCCACCGCGAACTCCGGCTCGGTGATGGTGTATCGGATCTCGTCAGCGAACTGCAGCCGTCGGCCGAACTTGTCGCTCAGCGCCTGTCCGGACAGGTACGTCACGTGGCCCACCATCCGGGCCACCCCCATGCCCGCATCGGGCGCGCGGCCCGTGCCGTAGTAGCGGCCGCCCTGCCAGGCCGGGTCACGCATGATGGCGTCCCGCGCGATCGCGTTCCAGGCCACGCCCTGCGGATGGAGGGCGTGGGTGCTGGCGATCGCCACGACCGCATCGACTTGCTCGGGATACAGGATCGCCCACTCGATCGCCTGCATGCCGCCGAGTGAGCCGCCGACTACCGCGGCAAGCCGCTCGATGCCCAGCCCGGCCAGGAACGCGCGCTCGGCTCGCACCATGTCCGCGACGGTGATCACGGGGAAGTCCGGCCCGTACGGCTGGCCTGTCGCCGGGTCAATCGACGACGGCCCCGTCGTACCCCGGCAGCCGCCGAGAAGATTCGTGGAGACGACGAAGAACCGGTCGGTGTCGAAGGCCTTACCCGGGCCGATCATCCCGTCCCACCAGCC
>JASHUE010000808.1:0-4155 GCA_030040195.1 Streptosporangiaceae bacterium
GCTCTGGGGGCGGCGTGAGCTGCTCGAGCAGCTTCCCCCGTTCCTGGGCGGCGGGGAAATGATCGAGAGCGTCTGGATGGATCATTCGACGTTCATGCCGCCGCCGCACAAGTTCGAGGCGGGCACGATGCCGATCGCGCAGGCCGTCGGGCTGGGCGCGGCGGTCGACTACCTCACCGCGACCGGTCTGGACCGCATCCAGGCGTACGAACAGGAACTGCTGCGGCATGCCCTGGAGGCCCTGGCCGAGATCGACGGCCTGCGTATCCTCGGCCCGACGGAGGCCGTGGACCGCGGCGGCGCGATCTCGTTCACCCTCGACGGCCTGCATCCGCACGACATCAGCCAGGTGCTCGACGACCGCGGCATCGCGGTCCGCGCCGGTCATCACTGCGCCTGGCCGCTGCACCGGGCCATGGGCGTGCAGGCCAGCACCAGGGCCTCGTTCTACCTGTACAACACCCACTCCGAGGTCGACGCCCTGGCCGACGGGGTCCGGCAGGCGCAGAAATTCTTCGGAACTGGTTGATGTTGGTGGGGGAATGATGCAACTCGAGTCGATGTACCAGGAAATCATCCTGGATCACTACCGGCGGCCGCTCCATTCGGGCCTCCGGGAACCCTTCGACGCCGAGGTACATCACGTCAACCCGACCTGTGGCGACGAGGTGACCCTGCGGGTGTCGCTCAAGGACTCCGGCGGCGAGCCCGCGGTGGCCGACGTCTCGTACGACGCGCTCGGCTGCTCGATCAGCCAGGCCAGCGTCTCGGTGATGACTGACCTCGTCATCGGCAAGCCGGTGAGCGAGGCAATGGACATCAACGCCGAGTTTCTCCAGCTCATGAAGTCACGCGGCGGGGCCGAGCCCGACGAGGACATGCTTGGCGACGCGGTCGCCTTCGAAGGCGTGTCGAGGTACCCGGCGCGGATCAAGTGCGCGCTGCTCGGCTGGATGGCATGGAAGGACGCGACCGTGCGGGCGCTGGCCGAACACGGTGAGGGCGCCGCGGGTGACACCCAGGCGGACGGAGACGGCAGGGAGCAGCCATGACCGAGAATCACACCGATCTCGTGACCGAGCCCGCACAGGCCGACAGCGGCCCGGCGGGCGGCCCGGAGACTGACGACGTGCTCGAGGCCCTGCGCGACGTGGTCGATCCTGAGCTCGGGGTGAACGTCGTCGACCTCGGCCTGGTCTACGGCGTCGCGGTCGAGCCGGACCGGACCGCGACCATCGACATGACGCTCACCAGCGCGGCCTGCCCGCTGACCGACGTGATCGAGGACCAGACCAGGATGGCGCTCGACGGCCTGGTGCAGGACTTCAGGATCAACTGGGTGTGGCTGCCGCCGTGGGGTCCGGAGCGGATCACCGAGGACGGCCGCGAGCAGCTACGGGCGCTCGGCTTCAACGTCTGACCCGGCGGCGCGCGGGATGATGGACCCGCGGGCTCACCGGCGGGCGCCCGGCCCGGCCAGGGCACGCCCGGCGAGAGTGCCGGTGAACGCGCCGCCGCCGATCGTGATCTGGCCGTTGACCAGCACGTCGGTCACGCCGGTCGCGAGCCGGTGCGGGTGGTCGAAGGTGGCGTTGTCGGCCACGGCGACCGGGTCGAAGATCACCACATCGGCGAAGAAGCCCTCCTTGAGCTGCCCGCGCCCGTCCAGGCCAAGCGTGGCCGCGGGCTGGCCGGTCATCTTCCTGATCGCCTCGGGCAGGGTCAGCACCCGCTCGTCCCTGACGTAGTGGCCCAGCACCCTGGCGAAGCTGCCATAGGCCCGCGGGTGGGTCGGCGCCTCCAGGAACTTCCCTTCCGGCGCCATAGACGTGCCATCCGAGCAGATCGAGACCCAGGGCGTGCCCAGGGCCTTGCGCAGGTTGTTCTCCGACATCGAGAAGAAGGCCACGTCGATCCGCGAGCGGTCGCTGGCGATCAGGTCGAGCGCCGCCTCAATCGGGTCGCAGCCCTTGGCCGCCGCGACCTGCGCTAGCGTGCGGCCCTGGAAGCGGCGGTTGGCGTCGGTGGTCGCGTGCAGGATCAGCACGCCCTCGGCGCTGCTGACGTCGCCCCAGCGCCCGCTCTGCTTCAGCTCGCGGCGGATCTCGGCGCGGACGCCGGCGTCGGCGAGCCGGTCGTAGAGGGTCGCCGCCCCCCCGGAGTGGAACCGGCCGGGGATGATCGTGGTGAGCCCGGTAGAACTGGCCGTGTACGGATACACATCGGCGGTAACCTGCAGGCCGGCCTCGCGGGCCCGCTCGAGGCGGGCGATCGCGCCATCCATCAGGTGCCAGTTTCCCGTGCCTGCCGCCTTCAGGTGCCAGTGCTCGCCTGGCAGCCCGGCCTCGCGGCAGATCGCCAGGAACTCCTCGGTGGCGGCGAGCAGCCCGGCGCCCTCGTCGCGCACGTGCGAGGCGTACCGGCCGCCGTAAGCCGCCGCGGTCGTGCACAGCGCGGTCAGTTCGGCTGTACTGGCGTAGCTTCCTGGCGGGTAGATCAGCGACGATCCGATCCCGAGCGCGCCGTCGGCCATTTCCTCGGCTACCAGTCCCTGCATGGCAGTGATCTCGGCTCTGGTCGCCGGCCGGTCGGTGTAACCAACGACGTTGGCCCGCAGGGTCCCGGCGCCGATGAATGATGCCACGTTCTGGGCCGCCCCCCGCCGCTCGACATGGTGCAGGTACTCGGACAGGCGGTTCCAGCAGATCTCGTAGTCGCCATCGCGGGATTGCGCCAAGCTGGCGCGCATGTCCCGCGTGAGCGGGCCCATGGAACTGCCTTCGCCGAAGATCTGCGTGGTGACGCCCTGGGCGAGTTCGCCCAGCGACCGCGGGTCGGTCAGGATGCTGAAGTAGGAGTGGCTCAGGATGTTGATGAAGCCGGGGCAGACAACCCTGGCCGAGGCGTCGATGACCTTGCCCGCGTCGGCCGGCTCGACTTCACCCGGCTGCCTGACCATGACGATCCGGTCGCCCGCGACCCCGATGTCGGCCTTGACCGGATCTCCGCCGTTGCCGTCATGGATCTCGCCGCCCACGATGAGCACGTCCAGCACCCGCTACCTCCTTGCAACCTGCGGTCTAACACCGTAACGGCGGACCCGCGGAACTGACAGATCGGGGCAGCTCACACGATTCACGGAGCTTTACGTAGTGTTTGCCTCACGCACGGTCCAGGCCAGATAATGCGGAACGCACATTCGGCTCGGCCTGGCAGGCGGGGAGGACGGTTGGGTCACAGCGCGCCGCCGCCCGCGGCTCCGCCTGGCTTCATCCCTGGCTCGCGGGTGGCCGGCTACCGGCTCGAAGAGCAGATCGGCCGGGGCGGCATGGCCGTCGTCTTCCGTGCCCATGACGAGCGCCTGAACCGCCAGGTGGCGCTCAAGATCCTCGCGCCCTTGCTGGCCGCGGACGTGGCGTTCCGGCAGCGGTTCATCGCGGAGTCGCAGGCTGCAGCGGCCGTGGATGACCCCAATATCATCCCGATCTACGAGGCTGGCGAGGCCGACGGCGCGCTGTTCATCGCCATGCGGCTGGTGCGCGGCGGCGATCTGAAGACGATGGTCGCGCAGCATGGCCCGCTGTCGCCCGGCCGCGCCGAGCCGATCCTGTCGGCCGTCGCCTCCGCGCTCGACGCCGCCCATGCGGCCGGGCTGATTCACCGGGACGTGAAGCCAGCCAACATGCTGCTTGAGACGCGCGCCGGGCGGCCTGATCACGTCTACTTGTCCGATTTCGGGGTGAGCAAGGCGGCCCTGGCGACAACTGGACTTACCAGCAGCGGGCAGTTCCTCGGAACCGTGGACTACGCGGCGCCCGAGCAGATCCAGGACCGGTCGGTGGACGGCCGGACCGACCAGTATGCGCTGGGCTGCTCGGCCTTCGAGTTGTTGTGCGGGCAGCCGCCGTTCTTCGGCAAGCAGTGGATGGCCGGCATGTACGCGCACGTGTCGGAGGTCCCGCCGCTGCTCACCTCGCTGCGCCCCGACCTGCCGGTTGCCGTCGACCAGGTGTTTGCCAGAGTGCTCGCGAAATCCCCCGACGACCGGTATGCCACGTGCCAGGACTTCGCGGCTGCCCTGGCGTCGGCGCTTGGAGCGCGCCGCTACGCGGCGCAAGAGCCCGCCGGGACCCGTCCGCGCCCGCCGGCCGACCT
>JASHUE010000809.1:0-5985 GCA_030040195.1 Streptosporangiaceae bacterium
GACGTCGCCGAGGATCTCGTGCCCGTCTGCGGCGAGCGATGAGACGAGGGCTTCCAGCGCTCGCCCGCTCTCGTCCGACGCGGTCGCCTTACGGAACAGTGCGATCTGCTCAGGGTCGGCGTACCACCAGCCGGCCTTGATCCGCAGGCCGTCGAGGTTGAGCCGGAAGGTGATGTCGATGTTGCGGGCTACCCGGACGACCGCGCACTGGTTCTGCCACCAGAAGGCGGTGCTGGCGTAGCGCCAGACGGCGAAGTCCTCGTACCACGGGTCGATGTCCGCGAGATCGTTGAGGAGGTCGATCATCGGCTGACGCACCTGCTCCTCGCGGTCGCGCCGTACGAGCTCCCGCGTCCCGCGCGACGGCTCGCCGCCCAGCTTCAGCAGTACGGCGTACGCCTGTTCTGGCCACCCGTGGAAGCGCGTCCCCACCTGCGCATGCTATCCGCCGGGCAGCGGTGAAGAAGGTCGTAGCCGGGGCGGGTGAAGCGGCAGAACGGGGCGGCATCCCGGAGGCGCGGGAACCTTACCCTGGCCCGGCGCAACCAGGGAGGAGCGCGTCACTGCGGGACGACGTAGGGGAATTCGGCTTCTCGCAGATGCTCGGCCACGGATGGCTTCAACCCTGACCGGACGGCGGTGTTGGTGACCAGGGACAGCATCGCCTCGGGCGCGTTGTCGGCCCGCGTCCGGCCGTTGAAGGCGGCGAAGCCGTAAGTCGCCGGCGTGCCTACCACGTACGGCAGGACGTCAGGGAACAGCCGCCGGGCCACGATCTGGCCGTAACCGTGGGGGTCGTCTGAGGTGCCGCTGGCCGACACCACGGCGGCAACTTGGTCAGCGGTGTACTTGCCCGCGGCGCTGAGGTCTTCTGATGGGTGCCGAGCGTTCGCGGGGTTGGAGAAGTCGGTGTCGTCGGGCCAGAAGATCGGCCACATCATGGGGTGGCCGGCGCGATTAATCTGCCGCCAGCCACCCGCGTCGGTAGCGAGTTTTGTTGCTGACCAGACGCCCGTGCGGGCGCCCGGCTTCAGCTGCGGATGCTGGTGGGAGATCTCCAGCACGATGGAATCGACGGTCGTGTTGGCGAAGCTGTTCTGGGCGTTCTCCGGCTCCCAGGCTGACAGGTCCGGTGCGGTCCCGGCTGCCACCGCCGCGTTAACGATCGCGAGCAACGACAGGTCGATATAGAACGAGTCGCCGATACGCCCGGCCCAGGCCCGGGTGCCGTCAGCACTGACCGCTTCGCCAGTCCGGCCTTCGAGTACCAGTTCGCCAGCGGCGGAGTCCTCTCTGGCCTGCTCGCCGGTCAGGGCGTGCACCTGCAGGGCCTGTCGTCCCGATGTGTCGGCTTCGCCAAAGAACGTCCGGTATGTAAGAGTCTCGAATGCCGCTCCGTCGAAGTGCACGTGGAACTCATAGCGGGCCTCGGGGTGGAACCCTGGCTCAGAATGCCGGCCGTTGACGTCGGAATTGACGTCCATGACCAGTACCGTGCTGGACTGACCTGGGAACACGTACAGGTCATCAAGATAGAGCTGGCCACTCTGGCCTGCGAGCGGCGTATCGAGATGATGGGACATGCCGTATTCCTTCCCGTTTGAGTGGGATCAGAGCGGACCCTCGGGTCTGCGCGTCACCGCGTCATACCCAGGCTGCCGGCCATTGAATGCGCACTGCCGGTGATCGTGACGAAACCACTGCCGAACGTGCGTGAGCTGCGTTGATACACGGCTGGCTGACCCGCCAGGCGCTCAGCGCAGCGGCTTGCCGCCCATCAGGAGGGGGCGGCGGTCAGGGACGGCGTGGACTCTGGCACTTTGCTGCCATGGCCGGTCGCAGACTCGAAGGCGTGCGCGACGGCCAGCAGGTCCCAGTCAGCCCGGCGCCTGGCGACTAGTTGCAGGCCTACCGGCAGGCCCGCAGTCGTGAAGCCGGCGGGCACGCTGACGGCGGGCAGGCCCGTCGCCGATATGAGGTAGGCCGACGCCATCCAGTCCAGGTAAGTCCGCAGCGGCCGACCGTTGATCTCGTGCACCCAGTCGAGCGTGACGTCGAACGGCGCCACCTGGCTGACCGGGCAGGCGAGGATCTCAACGTCGTCGAAGAAGGCGTTTATCCGTTCCGCCAGTTCGGCGCGCAGCACGGTAGCGCGGCTCAGGTCGGCGGTCGTGAGTTCCCGACCCCGCAGAATGTTCCAGGTCACGTTCGGGCCGAGCAGGTCCGGGTGCCTGTCCAGCAGATCGGCCCGGAAGGTTGCGAATGCGAACGCGCGGAACGTGCGGAAGACTTCGTCCGCTCCCGACAGGTCGGGCGTCGCGTCGATGACCTCAGCGCCGAGCCCCGTCAGAACGTGCCGAGCGGGATTCAGGACATCCAGCACGTCGGCCTCGACCGGCAGGCCGAGGTCCGGGCTCCAGGCGATCTTGATCCCGGTGAGATCGCGTTCGAGCACGGCGCGAATCTGCGCGGGATCGCTGACGGCCGGCGGCGGCTGGTCGAGCGCCAGCGGGACCCGAGGGTCTGGACCGGCCAGGACGGCCAGCAAAAGCGCGGCGTCGGCGACCGTCCGTCCCATGGGCCCGGCCACGCCGAACATGTCGGCCACATCCGCTAGCGGCCATCCCGGGACGCGGCCCGGGCTCGGCCGAAACCCGACGACGTTGCAGAAGCTGGCCGGGTTACGCAGCGACCCGCCCAAGTCGCTGCCATCGGCCAGTGCGATGAACCGGGCGGCCAGGGCGGCAGCGGCACCACCGCTGCTGCCGCCAGCGGTGCGGCCGTGGTGGTAGGGGTTGTGCGTGGCGCCGAAGACCGCGTTGACCGTATGCGAGCCTGCGCCGAACTCGGGCACGTTCGTCTTCCCCAGGCTGATGGCGCCCGCTTGGGCCATGCGCTGCACGACCAGCGCATCGCGCTGCGGCACGTTCGCGGCGAATAGCGGCGATCCATACGTCGTCCGGACCCCCTTGGTCTCAGCGAGGTCCTTATGCGCCACCGGAAGGCCGTGCAGCAGGCCAAGCGCGCGGCCACGGGACATGGCGTCGTCGGCGGACGCGGCGCGGGCCAGGGCCGCTTCGAAGGTCCGGGTCACGACAGCGTTGATGGCCGGGTCGAAAGCTTCGATCCTGGCTATATGCGCCGACACGACCTCGCGGGCCGACACCTCACGGCGCCGCAGCAACCCGGCGATGGCAACGGCGTCCTGCATGCAGACATCGGTTGCCGGCAGACCGCACCCGCCGTAATCGGCATATCTCGTAACCACATGCGCAGGATATGACCGTTCGGCCCTTTAATCAGCCCATCTGCGACGGCTAGGCTTGCGCGAGCCGATACGGCCGGCGGGCGCTCTGGGGCGCAGCGGTCAGGCGCCCGGAGGAAGGCCAGGTGATGAGCGGGACTCCTGCGGCCGAGGTCGCGAGCCGCTGGCGGGCTATCGATCCCATGCTGCCGGAGCCCGGCGAGCAGAGCACGACGTGCGGCGCCGATCTAACCGTGGCCTCGGCCGACGGACACGTCGTCGCCTCAGGGCTCTGCAGGCACGCGCATCTGGCGCCCGGGAGTCTGGAGCTAGCCTGGGGCGCGGCCCATCAGTTTGCGCTCACTCCGCTTGTCGCCGGACCCGATGTCGGCGAGAGTCTCAGCCGGTTGCTTGAGCGGTGGCGAATGCACCTGGTTTGCCAGCAGGGTGCCGCCGACGGGGACAGCGAGGCCATGGTCAGGTGGCCGAGCCGCGACGTCGAAGGAGTGCGGGCGCTGCTTGAGCACGGGCTGCGCCCGCTGACGGTCATTGCAGCGAGACCGGCGGTGCGGGCCGGCGGCGGCAGTACGGTCGCCGCCAGCGAGGCCGGCTTGCGCATACGCGAGGCCGGACCAGGTGACCTGGACGCACTTGAGCGGCTTGGCATGGCGATGATGCGCTACGACGCGCACTTCGGTTCGGTCACTGTCCGCCCCGATACGGCCAGCCGCCTGCGCGAGTCCGCGGCGCGGACGCTGGACGCGGCGCGGCCGTGGATCTGGCTGGCTGAACGTGACGGCGAGGCCATCGGAATGGTTCAGGCCGACCCGCCCGAGGCGGCCGGCTGGGTCGCGCCGTTGATCCGCCCCCGGCCTGTCGCCTACCTGGGAGCCATGTCTGTGCTGCCGAGAGCGCGCGGGACCGGAGTCGGAACGGCCCTGGTCCGGCATCTGCACCGCGAACTCGACTCGACCGGGGCCGCTGTCACGCTGTTGCACCACGCGCAGCTCAACCCGCTGGCAGCGCCGTTCTGGAATCGCATGGGCTACCGCCCGTTGTGGACATCGTGGGAGATCCGGCCGGCCAGCAGAGCCGCCTAGCCGATCGCCAGGTCCTCCTGATGAGCACGGCTCGTATTGCCCCCTTCACTTGTAGGCGCAGCAGTCGGATCATCGGCTTGTAGGGCCCGGTGCAAGCTAGTGAATTCGTGAGCAGGCCGCTGCATGCCAATTGCAACACGCTCTCCGCACCCGAGGAGGAAGAGCATGTCTCAGCCCGCCGGGCACGCCTCTGAAGTGGTCTTGACCGTCAGCCCCGGTACGGAGATCCTGAACCGCGGCAAGCTGGCGGTCACCGTCCACTTGCTGACCTACCTAACCGAGCAGGTTCACGGCTCATGGGTCCCTGACTCGGCCGGGGGCGCAGCGTGGCATTTCGCCATCGCGCCTACCCACGCCCAGACCCTCAAAGACGACCTGAAGGCGGTGTGGCTGGGCGAGTCCGCCACAGTGACCTGGCTGTCCGTCGCCGGTCGCGAAGAGGTCGCCGGCGGTCGGCGGGGCTGAGGCCGGCGGTACCGGCGGACCCGACTGCCGAGCTGCCCCGACCGGACGAACCGGTACAACAGCTGTAGATTTGCAGCCAGAAGCGCGACCGGTCTCGATCGCGAAGTAGGCATCCGGCATGACGCTGACCAGCAAGTTCTTCGAGCGGGCGATGGCTCTGCCGCCCGCGCAAACCCATGACGTCGTGGTGCAGCGCGACTTGCGCGTGCCGATGCCGGACGGCGCCATCCTCCTGGCCGATCGGTACGCTGCCCGCGGCGCGGCCAAACCTCCGCTCGTGCTGGCGCGCTGCCCCTACGGGCGGCGCGGTCCGTGGGGCATGATGGCCGGCCGACTCTTTGCCGAGCGCGGCTTCCAGGCCGTGGTGCAAAGCTGCCGCGGCACGTTCGGGTCCGGCGGGGCCCTTGATCCGTTCGGCTCCGTTGAGCAAGACGACGCGGTCGCCACCGTCGAATGGCTGCGGCGGCAACCGTGGTATCCGGGGTCGTTCGGAACGTTCGGGCCTAGCTACCTCGGCATCACTCAGTGGGCACTGGCCGCTAGCGCGCTCCCCGATCACGCCGCGATGGCAATCCAGGTCACCGCGTCGGAGCCTCGCGCGATGGTCAGGGCAGGCGGATCCTTCGCCCTCGAGACCATGCTCAGGTGGATCGACCAGGTTGCCGGGCAGGAGCGCACGGGCGCGATGGTGCGACAGCGGATTCGGGAGCGGAAGCTTCGCGAACTGGCCGACCAGTTGCCGGTTGGGCAGCTTGACCGGCTCGCCACCGGCGCCACAAGGCCGTACTGGCAGCACTGGCTGGCCGAGGACGGAGACTACTGGGACCGGCATAGCTTCACCTCCGGCCCCGGCAAGGTGACCGCCGCGGTCAGCATGGTCGGCGGCTGGTACGACATCTTCCTCCCGGCTCAGCTACGTGACTATGCTGCGCTCCGCACGGCCGGCCATGAGCCGCGACTGACAATCGGCCCGTGGCGGCACGCCGACAACGACGCCGCCGGAACCTGGGTACGAGATGGGCTGGATTTCCTGGCCGCCTGCCTGTCGGCGGACGGAGCCGGGCTGCCTGCTGGCCGGGTGCGGATATTCGTGACCGGGGCCGACGAGTGGCGGGAGCTGCCATCTTGGCCGCCGGACAGCACCCCGCACGCCTGGTATCTGCATCCGGCGGGCGG
>JASHUE010000086.1:0-13251 GCA_030040195.1 Streptosporangiaceae bacterium
CACGCCGAACACCTCCCGGTCGCCGTCGGCGCCCGGCTGGCGCGGTCACTTCGGCGGTCACTTTGGCGGTGGCTTCGGAGGCTTTGGACTCGGCGGCCCTGGCTTCGGCGGATTCGGCGGCGCGATCCACGGGCAGCTCACCGAACCCAAATCGGGCGGCGGCTATCAGACCGTGGACGTCCAGCGCGGTGCCGTCACTGCCGTCAGCTCGACATCGATCACGGTCAAGAGCGCGGACGGGTACACCGCTACCTATGCCGTCACCAGCTCCACCGAGGTGAACGCGCAGGCCGCCGGTATCGGGACGGTCAAGGTCGGCGACAGCGTCGACCTCGTCGCTACCGTCAGCAACGGCAAGGCCACGGCCGCCAGCATCATCGACACGACTTCGATCCGGGCGAGCAACGGTGCCTTCGGATTCCAGGCCGGCCCGCCTGCGGGTAACCAGAGCTGACGTGAATCGCTAGTCCCGGCTCGGCCCGCAGGAGGCACAACAGGCCGGAACGTCGGCCGGACAGGCGAAGAGGTAGCCACCTGAATCTGATCGACCGCCGGTAAGGCCAAGGTCAGCTGGATTTTGACTGGCTGATCTCTACCAGGTGCCCGTCCGGGTCTCGCAGGAAGCAGCGGATCTCAGAGCCCCAGTCGTGCGGCGGGGTGAGGAACGCGGCGCCTCTGGCGCGCAGTGCGTCATAGGTTGCCTGGCAGTCAGCCACGCGCAGCGTCATGGCGTGACTGACCAGGTTGGCGTCGGCGGGCGGCTGGAACACCACGGTGGGCTTGTCGGCCGTGGGGCCACCCCCGCTCACGAGCAACAGCCAGGTGCCGGCGAATCGCAGCACCACGCTGGTTCCGCCGTACTCGCGGTACGGCTCGGCGCCCAAGACGTCGACCCAGAAATCCCGCGACCGTGCCGGGTCGGTGACCACCAGGATGTGCGTGACCGCCACGTCAGGCCCGAGCGGGGCCGTCGGCTGGTGTTTCGCCATGATCTTCCAGCTACCCGGCGTGCTCGCCGAGCCGCAGCAGCCTGGCCGCGTTCTCTTTCATGATCAGCGGCCGCACCTCGGGCTTGATGGCGAGGTTCTCGAAGTCTGCCATCCATCGCTCCGGTGTGAGCACGGGGAAGTCGGTGCCGAACAGTACCTTGTGCTTCAGCAGGGAGCCGGCGTACTGGACGAGCGTGGGGGAGAAGTACTTCGGCGACCAGCCGGACAGGTCGATATACACGCGCGGCTTGTGGGTCGCGATCGACAGCGCGATGTCCTGCCAGGGGAACGAGGGGTGAGCCAGGATGATGTCCATGTCAGGGAAGTCGGCGGCAACGTCATCGAGGTAGAGGGGGTTGGAGTACTTCAGCCTGATGCCGCCGCCTCCCCGCGTTCCGGCGCCGACCCCGGTCTGGCCCGTGTGGAACAAGGCGATCAGGCCGAACTCGCTGATGACCTCGTAGAGCGGGTAGGCCAGCCGGTCGTTGGGGTAGAAGGCCTGAGTGCCGGGGTGGAACTTGAACCCCCGCACGCCGAAGCCGGTGATGAGCCGCCTGGCCTGCCGCACCCCGGCGGCACCGCGGGCCGGGTCAATGCTGGCGAAGGGGATGATCACGTCCGCATGCTGCGTCGCGAGCTCGGCGACCTCGAAGTTGTCAGGGACCGGCTCCTCGCCGGTCTGGGAGATGCTGTCAACGGTGAACGTCACGCAGGCCAGGCCGCGCTGCCGGTAGTAATCGGCTAGCTCGGGCACCGTGTACCTGGGCATGGTGCCGATCCCGAAGTACCGGCCCATGTCCTCGGTGCGAGCATGATCGAGATCCTGGTCCCCGCGGACGGATTTGTGCACATGCGTGTGCACGTCGATCGCGGTGATCGCGGTCAAGTCGATCGTGGCCATGCTGCAGCCTAGCCTCGCGCCTGCGCGTCGGCGTCGTCGGCCAGATCCTCGATGTACGGCGCCGCCGTCCGTTCCCGTACCGCCGCTGGCGACACGCCCGGCGCATACTCGGTCAGGCGCAGCTGGCCGTTCACGACGTGGAAGACGGCCAGGTCGGTATACACCCTGGTGACGACGCGCCGGCCGGTCAGCGGGAACGTGCACCGCTGGACGATCTTCGGCCGTCCCTCCCGGTCGACGTGCTCCATCACGGCCCAGACTTCGCGCGCGCCCGCGACCAGGTCCATGGCCCCGCCAACCGCCGGGTGCCGGCCGGGCACGTACCAATTCGCCAGGTCGCCCTGGCCGGATACCTGCAGCGCGCCGAGCACCGTGACGTCCAGGTGCCCGCCGCGGACCACCGCGAACGACAGCGCCGAGTCGACGATGGCCGCGCCGGTGATGACCGTGGCCGGCTGCTTGCCGGCGTCGGTGAGATCCGGGTCCTCGTGGCCGGCCGGGGCAGGCGGCCCAAGCCCCAGCACGCCATTCTCCGCGTGCAGGATCACCTCGACATCCGGCGGGATGAACCGGGGCACCAGCAGGGGAATTCCCACGCCCAGGTTCACGACATAGCCATCGCGCAGGTCGGCGGCGAGGCGCTGGGCGATTTCGTCGCGGCTGCGCCCGCTGATCGCCGCCCTCGCGGCTGTCTCGGTCATGACCCGGGCCGCGGCATCGCCGGCTGCCTGGGCGACAGTTCCGACCGCAGCAAAACCTCATCGACGAATACGCCGGGCAGGTGAATGTCGTCGGGCGCGAGATCGCCCGCCGCTACCAGGTGCTCCACCTCGGCAAAGGTGTACCGGCCCGACATCGCGGCCAGCGGATTGAAGTTCCGCGCCGACAGCCGGAATCGCAAATTGCCCTTGCGGTCGCCCTGGTTTGCCTTAACCAGCGCGAAGTCCGCGACGATGCCGTACTCGAGCACATGCTCGCGGCCACTGAACTCGCGATGCTCCCGAGCCTGCATGCGCTCGGTGACGTGGCCGTCGCGGCCGTAGCCAAGCGGGAAGGTTCCATCGGTCAGCATCGTGCCCGCCCCGGAGGGGGTGTAGAACGCCGGAATGCCCGCGCCGCCCGCCCGCAGGCGCTCGGCCAGCGTTCCCTGCGGAATCAACTCCAGCTCGACTCGCCCGCCGAAGTACTCGTCATAAAATTCTGGAAGGACAGGGAACGAGGCGGTCAGCCGGCGAATGCGGCCCTCGGCAAGCAGCCGCCCGATGCCGGTGAAGTCACTGCCGACGTTGTTGACGATGACATGCAGGTCGCGGCGGTCCAGATCGCACAGGGCGTCAAGCAGCGTATCCGGCCGGCCAGAACTGCCGAAGCCCCCGACGGCCACGGACGCACCCGAGGGTATTGGCGCCAGCGCGCTCATCGGATCGGCACGGAACTTGTCGATCACGCAGCGTCCTCCCGCGGACCAGCCACCCTAGTCCGGATGTCGCGGAAGCTAGCACGGCCGCGAGCGGCAGCGGAACCTGGCTTTCCGCGTAGCAGAAGCCGCGGATCGGGCCGCGTTCTCACGGCACGCCGCGGGAGCAGCCACGATGTAACCGCCGGGGGCTGACCGCCCGACCCCCCGCTTCCGTTTCTCTTCCGCGAAGTGAAAAGGGGTGTGGCGCCGCCGGTCTCCGCCACCACATCGTGGATTGACACAAGGCGCCTTGCCCGCCATCGCGCAGCCGCCAGGCTCGCCCGCCGTCCGCTACCCGCCGGGGAGGGATCCGCATGAGCATGACCACCCGGGCCGCGGTCTGCCGGGAGCCGGGCCTGCCCTGGGAGATCACCGAGCTTGAGCTCGATGAGCCGAAGGCGAACGAGGTGAGGATCAAGTTCTACGCGGCCGGGCTGTGCCACTCCGACGACCACATCCAGAAGGGCGACGCGCCGATGCGGATGCCCGTGGTCGGCGGGCACGAGGGTGCCGGGGTGGTCGACGCGGTCGGCGAGGGCGTGACCAGGGTGGCGCTGGGCGACCACGTGACCTGCTCGTTCATTCCGGCCTGCGGGTCATGCCGGTACTGCTCGACGGGCCGGCAGAACCTGTGCGACGCGGGCAAGAACGCGGGCACCGGCATGTTTCCGGATGGCACGTTCCGGTTCCATCAGGATGGCGAGGACTTCGGCGGGCTGTGCGTACTCGGCACGTTCTCGCAGTACGCGGTCGTCTCCGAGTTCTCGGTCATCAAGATCCCGCAGGAGATCTCGTTCGACGTCGCCGCGCTGGTGGCGTGCGGCGTGCCGACGGGCTGGGGATCGTCGGTGCGAGCCGCTGGTGTCCGGCCGGGAGACACCGTGGTGATCTACGGCTCCGGCGGCGTCGGCAGCAACGCCGTCCAGGGTGCCAGCCTGGCGGGCGCGAAGAACGTGATCGTGGTCGATCCCGTGCCGTTCAAGCGGGAGATGGCCGGGGTGTTCGGGGCCACCCACACGTTCGCCACCGCTAAGGATGCGCACGAGTTCGTTGTCCAGACCACCTGGGGTGAGCTCGCCGATCATGCGATCATCACCGTCGGCATCCTGACCGACGAGGTTATCCACGACGCAATCAGCGTCGTCGGCAAGAGCGGACAGGTCACGATTACCGCCGTGGGCAAAGGCTGGATCGATGAGAACCCCGGCATGCTGATCGGCTACCAGCGCCGGATCCAGGGGTCCATCTACGGCGGCTGCAGCCCGCTCGTCGACGTGCCGTTGCTGATCGGCCTGTACCAGTCGGGCGACCTGAAGCTCGACGAGCTGATCACCCGCCGGTATCGGCTCGACGAGGTCAACGACGGCTATCAGGACATGCTCGACGGCAAGAACATCCGCGGCGTGATTGTGCACGAGCACTAGCCGATCCGGCCGCCCACGGTAACCGAGGAACAGGCGATGACTATCACCTCCGCCGACCCGACGAGCCCGCTCATCATCCGCGGCGCGCACCTGATCGGGGACCAGTGGGTCCCTGCCTGCGACGGCCGCACCATCGACGTGATCAACCCCGCCACCGGTGACGTGCTGGGCGCCGTGCCCCGCGGCGGCAGCGCGGACGTGGACCTGGCCGTCACGGCCGCCGAGCGAGCCTTTCCCGCCTGGCGCGATACCGACGCCACGACCCGCGGCCGGCTGCTCGCCCGATGGGCCGAGCTCATCGATGCCAGCGCGGAGGAGGTGGCCAGGCTTGAGTGCCTGGAGGTCGGCCATCCGTCCTGGGGCCCGCCGCCGATGGGCAGGATCCTTCGGTTCGTCGCCGGGCAGGCCGACAAGGTCAGCGGCCTGTCGTTGCCGACGATGTCGCCTGATGTCATCGGCCTGACGCTGCGCGAGCCGTACGGGGTAGTGGGCGCGGTCATCCCGTGGAATGCTCCCGGGCCGATGTTCGTCACCGACGTCGGGCCCGCGATCGCGGCGGGTAACGCGATCGTGATCAAGCCGGCCGAGGACGCGCCGCTCACCGCGCTCGCGCTCGCCAGGCTCGCCCTCGAGGCCGGCATCCCGCCCGGCGTGATCAACGTGGTCACCGGCTACGGCACCGAGGCGGGCGCCGAGATCCCGGCGCATCCGGGCGTTCGCCGGATGAGCTTCACCGGCTCGCCCGGCACCGGGGCGTCGGTCATGGCGGCCTGCGCCAGAAATCTGACGCCCCTGCACCTGGAGCTGGGCGGTAAGTCCCCGCAGGTCGTGTTCGCCGACGCCGACCTCGCTGCTGCGGTCCCGGCAATGGTCGCAGGCATCACGCTCAACACCGGCCAGATCTGCGCGGCCGGCTCCCGCGTCATTGCCGACCAGAGGGTGCACGCGGAACTGGTGGACCGGCTGGCCACGCGGATGCAGGCTGTTCAGGTCGGCGCGTGGCACGAGCAGGTCCAGATGGGCCCGCTGATCAACGCCAGGCAGCACTCACGGGTACTCGATTACATGCGCGTTGGCGAGGAAGAGGGAGCCGAGCTCATCACCGGCGGGGGCGTCCCGTCCGGCGCCCGGTACCAGAGCGGCTACTTCGTCGAGCCCACGCTGTTCGACGGAGTCGAGCCGGGCATGCGCATCGCCAAGGAAGAGATTTTCGGGCCGGTCCTCTCCGTCCTCACGGTCGCCGACGAGGACGAGGCGATAGCGGTCGCGAACGGGACCGACTATGGCCTGGTCGCGTCGGTCTGGACCAGGGATGTGGGCCGTGCGGTGCGGATGAGCCGGCGGCTGCAGGCGGGCCAGGTGCATGTGAACGCCGCGCTCGGCGCCGGGGTCATTGGCGGGCCGTTCGGCGGCTACAAGCACAGCGGCTTCGGGCGGACGATGGGCGCGGATTCGGTCCTCGACTACACCCAGGTCAAGACCGTATCGCTGCGCGGCACCGGGGCGGTCGCATGAGCGGGCCGGTTCGACTGCGGGTGTTGATGGAGCCCAGGCACGGCGCGCGGTACGACGACATCCTCGCGCTGGCGCTCGCGACCGAGCGGGCCGGCTTCGACGCGTTCTTCCGGTCCGATCACCTGTTCGGCGTCGATCCGAACGACGCCGACTACGAGCCCACCGATTGCTGGACCACCCTGGGCGGGCTGGCTCGCGACACCACCACGATCCGGCTCGGCTCCCTCATGACGGCCGCCACTTTCCGGGCTCCCGGCCTGCTCGCGGCCATCGTGGCGTCGGTCGATCAGATGAGCGGGGGCCGGGTCGAGCTGGGCATCGGGACCGGCTGGTACGAGCGCGAGCACGCTGCCTTCGGGCTTGCGTTCCCGCCGATGCGGGAGCGCTTCGACCGGCTGGAGGAGCAGCTCGAGATCATCACCGGCCTCTGGCTCGCCGGGCCGGAGAACGCCGAGCTGGCCCAGGGAGACGACCACCCTCGACCCCCCGCGTTTTCGTTCGAGGGCCGCTACTACCGGGTCGAGAACAACCGCACGCCGCCGCGGGTCACGCAGCGGCCGCACCCGCCGATCATCGTGGGCGGCGGCGGGCCGCGCCGCACGCCGGCCATTGCCGCCCGGTTTGCCACCGAGTTCAACTCCGCGCTGAGCACGGTCGCCGAGGCACGCGACCGGTTCGCGGTGTTCGGCCGGGCCTGCGAGGCCATCGGCCGCGATCCCCTGGGCGCCCGGCTGTCGGGCTTCATCCCGGTGGCGATCGGGTCCTCTCAGGCCGAGGCCGAGCGCCGGGCCGCGATCGTCGGCTCGCCCCGCATCCGCGAGTCGATGCTGATCGGCCCGCCCGAACTGCTGAGCGAGCGCATCGCCGACCTCGCCGAGGCCGGCGCCGACACCGTGTACCTGCACATCTTCGACATCCACGACCTGGATCACATCGCGCTCATCGGCGCCGAGGTCATTCCCGAGCTCGCCACCGCGGGAGGACACAGAGGATCCCCTTGGGCTGGCACGGCTCCGTGAGGAAGGAAGCGCCATGCAGATCACCACGCGCGCCGCGATCGCCAGGGCCCCGCATGTTGGCTGGGAGATAGCCGACCTGGAGCTCGACGACCCGAAGGGACACGAGGTCCGGGTCCAGCTGATGGCGGCCGGGCTGTGCCACTCCGACGACCACATCACCACCGGAGACGCGAGGGTGCGGCTGCCGGTCGTGGGAGGTCACGAGGGCGCGGGCATCGTCGAGTCGGTCGGTCCTGACGTGCGCCGGGTCAAGCCAGGCGACCGGATTGTCTGTTCCTACATCCCGGCCTGCGGTGCCTGCCGGCCATGCTCGACCGGCCATCAGAACATGTGCGTGAAGGGCCTCAACGCAGGCACCGGCATGTTCCTCGACGGCACATTCCGATTCCACCTCGGCCAGGAGGACCTGGGTGGCTTCTGCACGCTCGGCACGTTCTCGCAGTACGCCGTGGTGTCCGAGTGGGCCTGCGTGCCGCTCGTGGATGAGATCCCCTGGGAGATCGCGTGCCTGGTCGGCTGCGGCGTTCCCACCGGCTGGGGATCGGCGGTGCACGCGGCCGGAGTGAGGGCCGGCGACACCGTCGTGATCTTCGGTGCGGGTGGCGTCGGCAGCAACGCCGTGCAGGGCGCCAGGTTCGCGGGCGCGAAGGACGTCATCGTTGTCGACCCGGTCGAGTTCAAGCGGGAGATGGCCACCACGGTCTTCGGCGCGACGCGCGCGTTCGCGACCGCGCAGCAGGCCCATGAGTTCGTCGTGGAGACAACCTGGGGCCAGCTTGCCGACCACGTCATCCTCACGCCGGGGGTCGTCACCGAGGACATGGTGAATGCTGCTGTCCTGATGACCGGCAAGGGCGGCAAGGTGACGATCACCGCGGTCGGTCACTTCGACGAGCACGCCGTGCACCTGCCCGCGGGCTTCCTGATCAGCTACATGCGCCAGATCCGGGGCGCGCTGTTCGGCGACAGCAACCCGCTGTACGACATCCCGAGGCTGCTGCGCCTCTACCGCTCAGGCGATCTCAAGCTCGACGAGCTGGTCACCCGCAAGTACCGCCTCGACCAGGTGAACGAGGCCTACCAGGATATGAATGACGGCAAGAACATCCGCGGCGTGATCGTCCACGAACACGAGCGGCCCGAGTAATCCTGAGAGGGAGTTCCTGTCATGCCGAACGCCATCCTCGACCCGACGGGCCGGGCCGACGTCGCCGCCACCGTTCCGGCCGCAGGGTTCGAGCTCGCGCCCCGCCGGGCGGACCCGGCCGGCCTGCGCGTAGGCCTGTTGAACAACACCAAGCACAATGCGGCGCTGCTGCTGGCGGAGATCGGCGACCTGCTGACCTCCGATCACGCCATGTCCGTGACGATCGCCGAGACCAAGCCGAACTTCGCCGCGCCGGCACCCGCCGACCTGGTCGAGCGATTCCGCCAGGACTGCGACGTCGTGGTGACCGGCGTCGGCGACTGCGGGTCCTGCAGCGCGTCCGCGGTGGCCGACGGCATCGTGTTCGAGCAGGCCGGCGTGCCTGCGGCGGTCATCTGCAGTGACGCGTTTGCGGTAACCGCGAGCGCGATGGCCGAACTGCGCGGCGCGCCCGGCTACCCGTACCTGCTCACCGAGCACCCGGTGGCCGTGCTCGACGCCGACCAGGTCCGGCAGCGGGCCAAGCGGCTGGCGCCGGAGGTGCTGGCGATGCTCACCCATCCGGGGAGTCCTGGCAGTCGTCCCGCCGAGGCTGCAGAGTCAAGCCCGTGACCGTACTCGACCCCGACGCCGCGCAGGCGGCCATCGAGCACTGCTACGAGCAGGGCTGGTCTGACGGGCTGCCGCTGGTGCCGGCTACCCAGCCGCTCGTGGACAAGTTCCTGGCCGCGACCGGGCGCACCCCGGACGAGGTAATCGGGCGGCTGCCTCAGCTTGACCGGGTGGTGACGGTCCGGCTGGCGGCAATCAACGCGGTGATGGCCGGTTGCAGACCTGAGTACTTCCCTGTGGTGCTGGCCGCCTGGGAAGCGCTGATGCGCGAGCGGGCGACCGGAGGCGGCGGATGGCAGTCGACGAGCGGGCCGGCCCCGCTGATCGTGATCAACGGCCCGGTCAGGACCGAACTCGGCTTCAACTGCGCCGGCGGCGTCTTCGGTCCGGGATTCCGGCCCAACGCCACCGTGCCGCGAGCGATCGGCCTGATCGTGCGCAACGTCTACGGCATTCATCCGCACGAGCTGGAGCAAGCTACCCAAGGGCTGCCGGGACGCTGGTCGATCTGCGTGGCGGAGAATGAGGAGGAAAGCCCGTGGCCGCCGCTCGCTAGCGAGGCAGGCCTGCCGGACGGTGCCTCCGCGGTGTCCGCGACACTGCTGCGGACCTGCGAGTTTGTCGACAACCGCCATACCAGCAGCGCCGAGCAATTGCTCGGGGATTTTGCCGACACGATCGGCCGGTCCGGGTCGTGGATCTTCGAGCACGCGCAGGCGGGGATCGTGTTCTGCCCTGAGCATGCGCAGCTACTCGCCGGCGCCGGGTATGACCGCGCCCGCGTCAGGGCCTGGCTGGCCGAGCGCTCGGGCCGCCGGACGGCGGACCTGGCCTCGGTCGGCAAGGACCGCCTCGACGGACGGCTCCGACTACCGGGTGACGGCGAGCCAGCTACGCAGTTCCAGCGCACGCTGCCGAGCGATGACCGCACGAACTTGCTGATACTGGTCGCCGGCGCGCGCAACGCCGGCATCTCGATGGTCGTCCGGTTGTTCGCCGACTGGTCCGGCGCTGCCGTCCCGGTGACCGGGCCCGACGCCGCGAGTGCCGGCGCAGCCAGGGCCGACCGGCCGGATGCCGGCGAGCACGGTGCTGGCGAGCACGGTGCTGGCGAGCACGGGCAGAGCGCAGAGGAGACGCAATGACTGACATGGTGCGGGCCGCGGTTCAGGTCGGGCCCGGCCGGATCGAGCTGCGCGAGTTCCCGCGGCCGCGGACCGGTCCTGACGACGGGCTGCTGCGGCTTGAGGCCAACGGCATCTGCGGTAGCGATGTGGAAACCTACCGCGGGCACCTGGGCGGGCCCAGGCCGGCGTTCATCCCCGGGCACGAGCCGCTCGGGATCATCGAGGAGGTCGGCGAGCTGGCGGCGCGGCGCTGGGGTGTCGAGCCTGGTGACCGGGTTGCGCTTGAGGTGATCGTGCCGTGCCGGTCCTGCCAGGACTGCCTGACCGGCCGGTATCAGTTCTGCCGCAACCGCAAGTACGGTCACGGCGTGACCGGCATCGACACCGAGCCGGCCCTGTGGGGCGGGCTGGCCGAGTACATGTACATCTCGCCCACGTCCGTGCTGCACAAGATGGACCCCAGCCTGCCAGCGGAACTGGCCGCGACGTACAACGCGATGGGCGCGGGCGTGCGCTGGGCCTGCCATCTCGGAGAGGTGCGGGTGGGCGAGACGGTCCTTGTACTTGGCGCGGGGCAGCGCGGGATCGCAGCCGTGGTCGCGGCGCGCGCGGCCGGAGCCGGGACGATCATCGTCACCGGGCTGGCCGCGGACGCGCACAAGCTGACCCTGGCCCGCGAGCTCGGCGCCGATCACACGATCGTGGTGGACGGGGATGAGGCCCAGAACACCGTCGAGCGGGTGGAGGAGATTACGGGCGGCGAGCTCGCCGACCTCGTGCTCGAGCTGACTCCGCTGGCGGCCGGCCCGGTGTCGGACGCGCTGCTAGCCGCCCGGCGCGGCGGGCGGGTGGTGCTCGCCGGGCTGAAGGGCAACCGCGAGATACCGGTCAGGACGGACCTGATCATTAATCGCGCGCTGACCGTGCGCGGTGCCTTCGGCGTCGACGCCAAGGGCATGGCGGACGCGATCGCGCTGATCGAGTCGCGCCGCTTCCCGCTGGAGAAGATGCACACGCACTCATTCGGGCTTGACGACGCGGAGCTGGCCATCCAGACGCTCGGCGGCGACGTGCCGGGCGAGCACGCGATCCACGTCTCGGTCCACCCGGCCGCTGCCTGAGTTCCCGGAGGCTGAACCGTGCTTGTCGACGCCCACGCCCACCTGCTGCCTCGTGACTACCCGCCCGACGCGCCCTCGTGCTTCCCGCGGATGGAGCTGATCGAGGGCAGCACGGACCGCACGCTGGCCTTCGGGGCGATGCGCTTCCGGGCCAGGGACGTGTTCTTCGAGGCGGAGCGGCGACTCGCCGCCCAAGACGCTGCGGGCGTCGACGCGGAGGTATTGTCGCCGATGCCGCCGTTGCTGCGCTTCGATCTGCCTGCCGCTGACGGGCTGGCTCTGGCCCGGCACGTCAACGGCTTCACCGCGCAACTGTGCTCGTCCGATCGGGCCCGGCTGATCGGGCTCGGCATGGTGCCCATGCAGGATCCCGATGCCGCCACGGCCGAGCTTGCGGCAATCGGGGACCACGGGCTGGCCGGCGTGGAGATCTCCTCGCATGTCCTGGGGGTGTCCATCGGCGATGAGCGGTTCCTGCCGTTCTTCGCCGAGGCCAGCCGGCTCGGCCTGGCCGTCTTCGTGCACGCCATGCCGGGAGCGAATGACCGCCTGCCGCCGGCCGCGGCCGGCACGTACGTGGTCGGGATTGAAGGCGCGCTCGCGGCCGCGTCCCTCATCACCGGCGGGACCGCGGCCAAGTGCCCGGAACTGCGCATCGCGTTCAGCCACGCGGCCGGAGGTTTCCCGCTCATGCTGCCCAGGGCGCAGTACTTCTGGAGCGGCACCTGGAACGAGGAGCCCAGAGTGCCCGAGCGCGCGATCGTGAAGGACGACGGACCGTCGCCGCTGGAGTTCGCCCGCAGGTTCTATTACGACTCGCTGGTGTTTGACCGGCGGGCGATCCGCTTCCTGGTGGACCTGCTTGGTGCCGACCGGCTGCTGGTGGGAACCGACTTCCCGGCGATGCCCCGCGAGGACCCGGCCGGGCGCACGCTGCACTCGCTGGACCTGCCGAGGCAGTGGCTGGAGGACATCACCTGGAACAACGCGTTCCGGTGGCTCGGCATCAAACCGACGCGCTGACCCTCGTACGCATGGCGGCAGCTACCGGGGTGAAGCCGACGCGCCGCTCCCCGGCCGGCACCGGCTGGCGGGACTGCGCCGCTAGCCGCCCGGTGATCTCGCCGGATGCGTCGGTCAGCATCTTGGCCAGCGCCTGCGGCCTGGCCCGTGCTGCCTCAACGACGACGCTGATGGCCGCGGCGACGCTGCCGAACGGGTCGTGGACCGGCACCGCCACGACCAGGTCGGGCAGCGTTATCTGCCCGACCGCCACGGCGTAGCCGCACTGCCTGACCTGGGCCAGCTTGCGGCGCAGCTGAGCTGGATCGGTGATCGTGAGCGGCGTATAGCGCTCCAGCGGCCGACGCAGCGCCTCCTCCTGGAATTCCCGATCGGAGTACGCGAGCAGCACCAGCCCCGTGCCCGTGGCATGCATCGGCCAGCGATCGCCCGCCTTGCCGTTGGTCGGGTGCGTAGCGCAGGCGCGGATCGCCTCGACATAGACGACGTGCATGCCGTCGCGAACGCCGAGATGCACGTTGCCGCGGGTGCGGTGATGAAGCTCATCCAGGCAGGGGAAGGCGGCCTCGCGCAGGTCAAGCCCGCGCGGCGCGAGCGCTGCGAGCTCGAGCAGCCGCACGCCGATCGAGTAACAGCCGCTGGGATCACGTTCCAGAGCGCCCCAGCTCACCAGTTCATGAACCAGCCGGTGGGCGGTAGACAGGCTAAGCCCCGACCGCCGCGAGATCTCGCTGAGCGATAGCGCGCGATTGCGCGGCCCGAAGGCATCAAGCACCGCAAGAAGCCGGCCGGCGGCATTCGTGCGAGAAGCCGGTGCGCTCGCCTCCACTGAGGCGTCGAGCATATCCGGCATGCTCCACCCTCGCCATTAGCGCCATATTCCCGAGCGACGGCCCGTCAGCAGATCGAACCGG
>JASHUE010000810.1:0-5789 GCA_030040195.1 Streptosporangiaceae bacterium
GCGGCGCGGCGACGCGCGCGGTCACGGCGTCTACTTGCAGTTTCTGCTCCGGCGTGAACAGCGAGTCGAGGAAGAGGTCGTCGGCCACCACATCGGGGAACCGGCCGAATCTGGCCCGTCCGGCCGCGGACAGCGCGACGGTGCCACGGCCGAAGAGCGCACCCTGAAAGACGGGCAGCCTGGTGTTAATGGCGTAGTAGCCGCGCACCAGCACCGGACTGCGGCTGACGTCGACCTCGCGGCGGGGCGCTGCCGCCAGTACCGGACCGCCCGCCGCCTGCGCCGCGGCGAGCGCATCCCGCAGCGCCCGGGCCCCGGCGGTCGGCAGCACGATGTCTGCGTCCAGGTAGATCCGGGGACATCCGCTGGCCAGCTCGTCGCCGGCGTTCAGCGCGGCGACCTTTCCCGGCGCCGGCAGGTCGATCACCCGGACGCCCGGCCGCGCCGCCGCGATCTCGGCGGTCGCGTCGGTGCAGCCGTTCGCCGCGACGACGACCTCGAACTCACCCGGCTGCGCGTCGGCCAGCAGAAAGTCCAGGCAGCGGCCGATCACGGCCGCCTCATTATGGGCAGCAATGACGACACTCGTCACCGCGGCCTGCCAGACCTGGCTAGCCACGGACAATCGCGTTCCATGACAAAAAGCTCCCCACCCACTCCAGTTATTCTAGAGCGATATTGTCGGCAGGCCAGTGGTAACGCATGCCGGACTCCGCCTAGATCTGGCAAGGCTTCACGGTACGGGAAGTACTACCGTCTTGCAGCAGTTCGCGAGATGGCGAGCCGTGCCTGCTTTCGTGCCAAAAGGGCAGGCCATGAGCTTGATCCGGTCCGAATGGCTCCCCGGTTAGGTGGCCTTGCCGTACTTTAGCTATAGACGTGAGGATCTAAGCGCATCTGCAGGGGCGCTGGTACTGTCGGCGGCGGCCGGCTTAGGGGGAAGATGACGGTCAAGCTTGCGCCGATCGAGTCGGCCGACGTCGCCGCGGTAGCGGAATTCCTGCACACCCACCTGAATTCACGAGTACCGGCGGCGGCCTGGCGTGCCGCCATGAACGTGCCCTGGAAGGTGGATGCGCCGAATTTCGGCTTCATGCTCACCGTCGACGATGCCGTGGTCGGGGCATATCTCGCCTTTTACTCGCAGCGGTGCGTGGCAGGCCAGCCCGAGCGGTTCTGCAATCTCGGCGCCTGGTGCGTGCGGCCGGAGTACCGGTTTCACGGCATCCGGCTGCTGAAGGCGCTGCTGGCGCAGGAGGGCTATCACTTCACCGACCTGTCGCCGAGCGGCAATGTCGTGACGCTCAACGAGCGACTGAAATTCCGCGCGCTCGACACGACCACGGCCCTCATCCCGAACATCCCGGTACCGGCCGTGGCCGCTCGGACCAAGATCACTTCCCGGTCGGCCGCGATCGCGAACCGGCTGACGGGGTCCGAGCTGGCGCTGTACCTCGATCACCAGCAAGCCGCGGCGGCTCGGCACTTGCTGATCAGCCGCGGCGGCGAGGACTGTTACCTGATCTTCCGCAAGGCGCGGCGGAAGAACCTGCCGCTATTCGCGGTGATCCTCTACGCTAGCAACCCGGATGTGCTGCGGGCCGGGATCGGCAGGGTGCGGACCAGGCTGCTGCTGCGGCACGGCGCGCTCGCTACGCTGGCTGAGCTGCGGACGATCGGCCCGAAGCCGCGGCTCTCGGTGCTGATACCCACGCCGCGGCCGAAGATGTTCCGCAGCCCCACGCTTGCGCCGGGGCAGATCGACGACCTGTACAGCGAGCTCGCATGTGTTCCCTGGTAAGCAGGCGCTGGCCCGGCTCGGTCCCGCGCGGAGGGTAGTGCCGATAGTGCGCAGTCAGATTCACCAGCTTGTCGCCGATGCGGCCGGCCGCGGCCCAGAAGCCCCGGCCGTTACCTATAAGGACACCACCGTCAGCTACCTGCAGCTATGGCGGCAGCTTGGCGAGTTCGCCGCGCTGCTGGCCGGGCTCGGGCTGCGCCGAAGCGACCGAGTCGCCGTCTACCTGGATAAGCGCATCGAGACGGTGGTCGCGCTGTTCGGGTCGTCGGTCGCAGACTGCGTGTTCGTTCCGGTCAACCCGCTACTGAAGCCGGCGCAAGTCGGCTACATCCTGCGAGACTGCGGCGTCCGGCTCCTGGTGACCTCGGCCGAGCGGCTCGAACTGCTCCGCGGCGAGCTCCAGGAGAGCAAATCCGTCGAGCACGTGGTCCTGGCTGGCCCGGTGACCTCGACCGCGGCCGGAGCCGGGGCCGTGCCGGTGCCGGGCGAGCGGTACGCGGTAAGCCCGTGGCCTGAGGCTTCCTCGCGGTCGCCCGCCCTGCCGGCGGCTCAGGCGATCGACGTGGACATGGCTGCGATCCTGTACACCTCGGGCAGCACCGGCAGGCCGAAGGGCGTGGTGCTCAGTCACCGTAACCTCATCGCCGGGGCGGCGAGCGTCGCCTCCTATCTCGGCAACCAGCCAGACGACCTGATCCTGTCGGTCCTGCCGCTGAGCTTCGACGCCGGGCTGAGCCAGCTGACGACGGGGTTCGAGGTCGGTGCGCACGTGGTCCTGCACAACTACCTGCTGCCGGCCGATGCGGTCAGGCTCTGCGCCCGCCACCGGGTGACCGGGCTGACCGGGGTGCCGCCGCTATGGATCCAGCTTGCCGGGCAGCGCTGGCCCGCCGAGGCGACGGCGCACCTGAGGTACTTCGCGAACACGGGCGGGCGGATGCCGAAGGCTACGCTGGACCGGCTGCGGGGGATCTTCCCGGCCGCGCGGCCTTACCTCATGTACGGGCTGACCGAGGCGTTCCGTTCCACCTACCTGGACCCGGCGGAGGTCGACCGGCGCCCGGACTCGATCGGCAAGGCCATCCCGAACGCGGAGATCCTGGTCGTCCGGCCGGATGGATCGGTGTGTGATCCAGGCGAGGAAGGTGAGCTCGTGCATCGCGGCGCGCTCGTCGCGATGGGGTACTGGAACGATCCGGAGCGGACGGCCGAGCGGTTCCGGCCCGCCCCGGCCACGGATCGGGGCCTGTGCTCGGCCGACGTCGCGGTCTGGTCGGGCGACGCGGTGGTCCGCGACGAGGATGGTTTCTTGTACTTCGTCGGGCGCAACGATGAGATGATCAAGACGTCCGGCTACCGGGTGAGCCCGACGGAAGTCGAGGAGGCGGCCTACGAGACCGGCCTGGTCGGGGACGCGGTCGCGCTCGGGCTGCCCGATGCCACCCTTGGCCAGCACGTCCTGCTGGTTGTCAGCCCGCCGGCCGGCGGCCTCGTTGAGGCGGCAGCGCTGCTCGCGGCGATGAAGAAGGTACTGCCGGCGTACATGATGCCGAGACGGATCGAGGTCAGGGCCGAGATACCCAGGTCGCCGAACGGCAAGTTCGACCGGGCCGGGCTGCGCGCGGAGCTGACGGCATGACGGCAACTGGTGAAGCTGACGGCCTGACGGCGACCAGCGAGCAGGTCGGCAGCCGGCTACCGGTCGGCGGCGGAACGCCGACCAGCCGCGCGGCGGGGGACAACAGCCTGGCGGTCGGCCACCAGGCAAGCGGCAGGCACAGCACGATTGCCAGCTTCGGCACCGATCACGGCGCCCTGTGCGTCGGCGGAGTACCGCTCGGGGTGCTGGCCGACCGCGTCGGCGAGACCCCGTTCTTCGCCTACGACCGGCGGCTGCTGACCGCCAGGGTCGCCCGGCTGCGGAACGCTCTGCCGGCGAGCGTGGAGTTGAGCTATGCGATCAAGGCCAACCCGATGCCGGCCGTCGTACATCATCTCAGCGGTCTGGTCGACGCCTTCGACGTAGCGTCGGCGCTTGAGCTCCGGGTAGCGCTCAACACGACGATGCCGCCGGCCCAGGTCAGCTTCGCTGGCCCCGGCAAGAGTCCGGCCGAGCTGCGGCAGGCGGTGGCGTCCGGCGTCACCGTCGAGCTGGAGTCGCCGACGGAAGCGGACAGGCTGGCGGCGATCGGGGAGGAACTCGCGATCCGGCCGCGCGTGGCGATCAGGGTGAACCCGGACTTCGCGATCAAGGGTTCGGGCATGCGGATGGGCGGTGGGCCCCAGCAGTTCGGTGTCGACGCCGAGGAAGTGCCGCAGCTGCTCAAGAGGCTCACCGCGGCCGATGTGGACGTGCTCGGCTTCCACGTGTTTGCCGGCTCCCAGAACCTGCACGCCGACGTGCTCGCGCAGGCCCAGCGCGAGACCGTGGACCTGGTCATCAGGCTGGCCTGCTCCGCGACCGCTCCTATCCGCTACCTGAACCTCGGCGGCGGCTTCGGCATCCCGTACTACGAGAAGGACGTGCCGCTGGACGTGGAGGTCGTGGGGGCCGCGCTCGGCGAGCTGATTGCCGAGCGGATCGAGCCCGAACTGCCCGGGGTCAGGGTCGTGGTCGAGCTGGGCCGGTACATCGTCGGTGAGTGCGGCGTCTACGTCACCAGGATCGTGGACAGGAAGCGCTCGCGCGGTCGGGTGTTCCTCGTGACCGACGGCGGGCTGCACCACCAGCTCGCCGCATCAGGGAACTTCGGGCAGGTCGTCCGGCGTAATTACCCGGTCGCGGTCGGCAACAAGATGGACGTGGAACCGACCGAGACTGTCTCGGTCGTCGGAAAGCTGTGCACGCCGCTTGACTTGCTCGCCGACCGCGTTCTGCTGCCCCCTGCGGAGGCCGGGGACCTCGTCGTGATCTTCCAGGCCGGAGCCTACGGCCGGTCGGCCAGCCCGGAGGCGTTCCTGAGCCATCCGCCTGCCCCGGAGGTGCTCGTCTAGCCGCTAGATGCCCATCACACCGCGATAGTCAAGGAGCATGCATGGAAGCAACTGTCCCGACGCTCGACGAGGTCAGGTCGCTCATCGCCGAGGTGCTCGGGATCACGGACCGCCTCGAGTCCCTGACCGAGTCGACAGCGCTGCTTGGCAGCATGCCCGAGCTGGACTCGATGGCGGTGGCCGAACTGATCGCGGCGATTGAGGACAGATTCGGCTTCGAGGTGGACGAGGAGGATTTTACCGCCGACGTTTTTGACAGCATCGGCTCTCTGTCTGCCTTCGTGGCGGCTCACCGGCAGTGACGGCAGTGACCGCACGAGGCGCGATGCGCTCCAGTGGTCCCAGCACCGGCCCTTCCTTGCTCACGCTCCCCGGCCATGAGATCCTGCTTGTCGGTCGCGGCTGTGAACCGATCACCCAGGCCAGGCGTCGAGTTGAGGGGCCCCCTGCTAACGGTGGAGTGCCTGCTGGTGTAGGCGCAAGCCGGAGGTCATATGAGGACAGTGCCGCCCTGTTACCTGGCAGCGATCGGTGTGAACCGCCCGGACCGCCGCTCGCCGTCACGGAGGTGACGCTGCCGTGACGGCTACACAGGTGGCCGGCGCTCGGCTGGCCCCCCTGATGGCCGATGAGCGGGAGGCCAAGTCGCGCCCGCGATTGTCCGCGGTGACGTTGCTGTCGGTCATGGTCCTGACGCTGTTCGTCTTCCCGTCGAACGCGGTGATCCACGTCGTCGGCGGCGCCGGCTACGTCGCCGCCCTCGTCTCGTACGTCATCCTGCTGCTGTACGTCGGCAGCGTACTTCTCGGCCTGCACCATCCGCTGCAGTACCACTCGCCGGTGCGAACGGCGCTGTGCGCGTTCTGGATCGTGTCACTGATCTCCTACGTGCTGATGAACCGGGCACTGCTCAACCAGACGCAGCTGACCGGCGCAGACCGATGGCTGCTGCAGATGGCCGGCGTCTCCGGCATCATCCTGGTGGCTTCCGAGT